>CAMZKG010000043.1 GCA_947311105.1 uncultured Saprospiraceae bacterium | reverse complement strand
CTGGCGTAATAACCTTCGTATTCGGGGAGTTTGTTGTTGGTGAAGTTGCTGTATGGGATGGCGGCAAATAAGGCATATAAAGCATCTTTAAACCCGTCCAAATCACCAGATTCCAGCATGTCAAAAATACTTTCCTGATACCTTAATTTATCGGATATTTGGCTAGTAAGATAAGTAATGAAAAGACTATTCAGAGATGTTTGGATTTCCTTGTTTGGTGGAACCAACTTGTATTTTACTCCAAAATTAGTGGATATTTTTTCTTTTATCGTCAGATATCCTGTTTGCCAGAGCAAAGCGATTAATTCGATGTGATCGACATCAAAAGTGTCCAATATTTCTTCTGATGCGGTATAATTCTCTAAACTAGGGATGAAGTAATTGCCTTGACGTAGCATGTCTATCAAAAAGGTCGGATTGCCTGTTGACCACCAATAATTTTTGAATTCAAAATTATTAGAAATAAACAAAAGAATGTCAAAAGGATTATAGACTTTTTCGCCAAAGTAATTATAGCCGTTGTACCATAGTCTAACTTTTTCCATATCCGCCCCTTGCATACGCTCCTTGAAAACCGTCAACAAATCCTGATGCGTATAACCGCATATATCCCCATAATTGGCATTTAAGGTGATGTCTTCCAAGTTATTCAACCCACTAAACAGATTCATCTTAGAAAACTTACTCACTCCCGTGATAAACACAAACCGAATATAGGCATCCGCATCTTTGATGACGGCATAGAAATTTTTCATTTCATCCCGCATCTTTCGGGCGACATCGCTATCGGTGATATTATCTAGGATGGGCTTGTCATATTCGTCGATTAAGATGACTACTTTTTTGTTGTATTTTTCGTAGGCGGCGAGTATTAGATGTTCAAAGCATTCTTTGGCCAATAGGTCTTGATTACAAGTAATATCCAAATCTTTTTCTGCTCGGGCTAATATCCAACGCAGATTTCTTTCCAATCCTTCGACCGTTTTGTTCACGCCTGCTCCAAGGCTCACTCTAAGCACAGGATACTTGTCATTCCAATCCCATTGGTCATAGATATACAGCCCTTCAAAAAGCGCTTTATTATTTCCTTCAAAAATTTCCTTTAGTGTATCAAGAAATAGGCTTTTGCCAAAACGGCGGGGACGGGATAAGAAGTAATACTCCCCATTTTGGATTAAATCAAAAGCCATTTTAGTTTTGTCAACATACACTCTATTGCCTTCGATTATTTTGCTAAATGTCTGTATTCCAATGGGCAGTTTCTTCATTATTTGTACTTTAGGTTACAAAGATACGAAAAATAAGCGATGTAAGTTTTTTGATTTTACGGCCCTTTAGACCTGTTTTTTACCAAGAGCTTGGGGTTTTGTTTAGAGGAATGTCCATGATAAACACCTGTTTTTATTGAACGAACCGCACCCAATTACGTTAACAGGATTCAATTAACCTAATTCTATGAGTTTACAGCAATCTCCGTCCTATTTAGCACTTTTGGCGCAAGCAAAAAAAAGAATTTTAGTCCTAGATGGAGCCATGGGTACCATGATTCAGCGTTACAAGCTCCAAGAAAAAGATTTTCGTGGAGAGCGGTTTGTGGATCACCCAAAGGATTTGATGGGCAATAATGACCTGTTGTCTTTGACTAGGCCTGATATTATCGAAGCTATCCATAAGGAGTATTTGGGAGCTGGGGCAGATATTTTGGAAACCAATACTTTTAGTGGGACAGTTATTGCGCAAGCTGACTATGGGCTAGAAGATTGGGTCTATGAATTAAACTATGAGTCTGCCAAAATCGCCCGTAAAGCTGCCGATGAATTTACTGCTCAAAATCCGGATAAGCCAAGATTTGTTGCAGGCTCCATGGGTCCCACCAACAAGACCGCTTCCATCTCTCCAGATGTCAATGATCCAGGTGCGCGTGGTATTACTTTTGATGAGTTGGTAGATGCGTATTTTACTCAGGCTAAAGCGTTGGTAGAAGGTGGAGCGGATTTGTTATTGGTAGAGACTATTTTTGACACCTTGAATGCTAAAGCAGCATTGTTTGCGATAGATACGCTGTTTGAAGAGAAGCAGATGCGGTGGCCCATTATGGTTTCTGGGACGATTACTGATGCGAGTGGGCGGACGCTGTCGGGGCAGACGGTGGAAGCTTTTTGGATTTCGATTAGTCACATGGATTTGTTTAGTATTGGGTTGAATTGTGCGTTGGGTGCAAAGGAAATGCGACCACACATAGAGACTTTGTCGAAGTTACATCCAGGCTTAGTAAGCTCCTATCCAAACGCAGGCTTGCCGAATGAATTTGGAGAATATGACCAGAGTCCAGAAGAGATGAAGGCACATATTAGGGATTTTGTGGACAACCGTTTTGTGAATATCGTTGGAGGGTGTTGCGGCACAACGCCTGAGCATATCAAGCTAATGGCTGAAGCCTGCGAAGGGATGCCACCGCGGATACCCGTAGAAGCGCCGACAGAAACTATGTTGAGTGGGTTGGAGCCATTAACCTTTACAGAAAATACCAATTTTGTCAATGTAGGCGAGCGAACTAATGTGACGGGTTCTAGGCGTTTTGCCCGGCTCATCAAGGAAGAAAAATTTGCGGAAGCGCTCTCTGTCGCCCTACAACAAGTCGAAAATGGAGCCCAAATCATTGACATCAATATGGATGAAGCGATGTTGGACTCTGAAAAGGAGATGACACGATTTATGAATTTGATTGCTTCTGAGCCAGATATCAGCAAAGTACCCATCATGTTGGACTCGTCCAAGTTTTCGGTCATAGAAGCAGGTTTGAAGTGTATGCAGGGCAAGGGCGTGGTGAATTCCATCTCGCTCAAAGAAGGTGAAGCGGATTTTTTGGCGAAAGCCAAGCTGGTTAAAAGATATGGAGCGGCGATGATAGTGATGGCTTTTGATGAAGTGGGGCAGGCGGATACGCTGGAACGAAAAGTAGAGATTTGCGAGCGGGCTTATCGTCTCCTTACGGAAAAAGTAGGCGTGAAGCCCCAAGATATTATTTTTGATCCCAATATTTTTGCCGTAGCGACAGGCATCGAAGGGCATAATCGATATGCCATTAATTTTATCGAAGCAACACGTGTCATCAAAGAAAAAATGCCATTAACCAAAGTGAGTGGTGGTGTGAGTAATGTATCTTTTTCCTTTCGGGGAAATAATGCGGTACGGGAAGCCATGCATGCTTCATTCCTTTATCATGCCATACAAGCGGGTATGGATATGGGTATCGTGAATGCCGGAATGATTGAAGTTTATGAAGAGATTCCGAAGGATTTATTGGAAAAAATAGAAGATGTACTCTTTGACCGAAAGGTCGATGCGACGGAGGCATTAGTGGATTTTGCGGAAGGATTTAAAGGTGCCAAGAAGGAACGTGTTAAAGACTTGAGCTGGCGCGAAATGGATGTGGAAGGACGATTGTCCCATTCTTTGGTCAAAGGGATTACGGAGTTTATAATTGAAGACACCCAAGAAGCTTTCGCAAAATATGATGCACCCTTAGACGTGATTGAAGGTCCGTTGATGGCTGGGATGGGGGTGGTCGGAAAGCTGTTTGGTGAAGGGAAGATGTTTTTGCCGCAAGTGGTGAAGAGTGCTAGAGTGATGAAACAGGCTGTTGCCTGGTTGACCCCGTACATCGAAGCTGAAAAGGCCGCTTCTGGGGGTAGGGTTCGGGGGAAAATACTGATGGCAACGGTAAAAGGTGACGTTCATGACATTGGCAAAAACATTGTTGGAGTGGTGTTGGGTTGCAATAATTATGAGATTATTGATATTGGTGTGATGGTGCCATCGGATAAGATATTGTCGGTGGCAAGAGAAGAAGGCGTAGATATCATTGGATTGAGTGGATTGATTACCCCATCTTTGGATGAGATGGTACATGTTGCGAAGGAGATGGAGCGTTTGGAGATGGATATTCCGCTGATTGTGGGGGGCGCGACGACTTCCAAAGTTCACACCGCCGTAAAGATTGCGCCAGCATATAGCGGCCCCGTAGTTCATGCGCTGGATGCGTCCGTGAGTGTGACGATTGCGAGCATGCTGTTAAGCGACACAGATAAAGCGACTTTCGTCGAAAAAACCAATATCGAGTACGAGCGCATGCGTCAGACCCGAGCCAATCGGCAATCTTCCCGAGAGTATCTTTCGATGAAAGATGCTCGTGCCAATAAATTGCCGTTGGATTGGGCCAATTATGAGCCACCCAAACCCAATTTTTTAGGCGTAAAGGTTTTTGAAGATTATTCCCTTTCGGAAATAGCGGAATATATTGATTGGACACCATTTTTCTCTAGTTGGCAATTGGCGGGGAAGTATCCAGCTATCCTTACGGATGAAATAGTTGGCGAAGAAGCGACGAAGTTATTTGTGGATGCCAAGGAGATGTTGAAAAAAATCCTTTCGGAAAAATGGCTACAAGCCAAAGCGGTTGTAGGTATTTTTCCCGCTAATACCGTAAATGATGATGATATAGAAGTGTATTTTGACGAAAGTCGCGAAAAAAAACAAACTTTGCTTAGTCATTTGCGTCAGCAGCTTAAAAAAGCGAAGGGGCGACCTAATCGCAGTTTGACGGACTACTTAGCTCCTAAATCAAGTGGGAAAGCGGATTATATCGGAGCTTTTGCGGTGACAGCGGGCATAGGTATTGAGTCTCATGTAGCTGCTTTTGAAGCGGCACATGATGATTATTCCGCGATATTACTGAAAGCGCTAGCAGACCGTTTGGCGGAAGCCCTAGCAGAATTAATGCATGAGCGTATGCGCCAAGAGTATTGGGGCTACGAGCCAAAAGAAAAAAGAACCGCCAAAGAATTGGCTGCCGAGCAATATCAAGGTATCCGTCCAGCCCCGGGCTATCCAGCATGCCCAGAGCATACCGAAAAGGGTAAATTATTTGATTTGTTGAATGTGACGGATGCGATTGGAATTAAGCTGACAGAGAGTTATGCGATGTATCCAGCGGCGTCGGTAAGTGGATGGTATTTTTCACATCCTGAAGCTCGTTATTTTGGTGTAGGCAAGATTACTCAAGAGCAGGTGGCGGACTATGCCAAAAGAAAAGGTATGGGCATAGAAGATGCGGCTCGTTGGTTAGCTCCGAATCTGAGAGAATAAACCACTAGCCAACACATTTGGTTTTTACCAATAAAACACGCAACTTTGCCGAGCAATACGAAATAGCAATAATGGAGCAACAAGAAAAGTATTATATCGCAGACGATGAAATTACGCTGAAGGAGCTGATACTCAAGTTAAAGGAGTTTGGGGCTTATCTGTGGGAGCGAAAGATTAGTATTGCCGTTGTGGCCTTGTTGATGGCGGCGATATTTGCGATAAAAGCGAAGCTGAAACCTGATGAGTATCAGGCTTCCTTGACTTTTATGGTGGATGAAGATATTGGTGGCGGCGGTATAGGGGGAATATTGAGCCAGTTTGGTTTTGGTGGTGGCGGTAGCGAGTATAATTTGCAAAAAATTCTAACATTATCCAAGTCGATGCAGATTGCTAGTGAAGTCTTATTGGATACTGGCGAAGTCGATGGGAAGAAAGGCTTATACGGAAACCATATTATAGATATTTATGAGTTTCACGATAAGAAATCTTGGAAGAAACCGGAAAATGGATTAGATGGGTTTTATTTTGGCGATGATAGTCGCAGTCAGTTAGCCCAAAATATTGCTTTGAAATCGGTATTTGCGAAAGTAATAGGAGGTAAAAAAACTAAAAATCCGTTATATTCCAGTAGCGTAAATGACGATACAGGCATTATGACCCTTTCTGTAAAGTCTAAATCTCCAGACTTGTCGCTAGGTTTGGTAAAAACCTTTTTTGACCACTTGAGCGAGTATTATGTAGCAAAATCCATTGAAAAGTCTGAATCTACTTATAAAATCCTAAAAGCCAAAACAGATTCCATTCATGCCCTATTGGGGCAAAAGGAGTATGCGTTGGCGCAGTTCAAGGACAAAAATCGTGGGGTTTATCTGAATAAAGTAAAAATTCGGGAGCAGAGATTAATGACCCAGATTCAAGCCTTGCGGATGGCCTGGGGCGAGTCTCTAAAGAATCAAGAAATGGCAGATTATGCGCTAAAGGAGCAGACGCCCTTTATTCAGCCCATTGATATTCCGTTTGCGCCAATCAATTCTATCCCTAATTCTTTGCTGAAAGCATTGATTATTGGTGGTTTTTTGGGTGGTTTTTTGGCGGCGGGCTACTTTGTTTTTCGCAAGATTTTTCAGGATGCGATGAGCGATGCGTAGCATCGCCGTAGAGCCAATTCACGAATTGGCTCTAGTTCACGAATTGGCTCCAAGTAAAGCGCCGCAGAGCCAATTCAAGAATTGGCTCCAATAGAACGCAGCGAAATCGCCACTGGTATGACTAAGACCCCGTAGCTGGTTTTCTCTATAGCGAAGCGATGGGTGAAAGACAAAGTTTTGATGACGGTTTTTGCATTATTAGCTAAAAACGAGTAAATTTGTTACTCAATTATGATTGAAGCGCTAATATCATCCAAGACAAGAGTTAAGCTACTGCTTAAATTCTTTCTGAATAGTAAGACCACATCTTACTTAAGGGGATTGGAGTCTGAATTTGGGGAGTCTTCTAATGCCATTCGGCTAGAGTTGAATCGCTTTGAAAAAGCAGGGATGTTATTGTCTTTTTCTGAAGGCAATAAAAAGATGTTTCAAGCCAACACGCAGCACCCCCTTTTTGAGCAAATCCACAATATCGTGCTAAAACACATGGGAATTGACAAAATCGTAGATGATGTTGTCGAGCGTCTTGGAGATGTGAAAAAAGTGTTTTTGGTCGGAGATTTGGCGAAAGGCAAGGATACTGGAGTGATAGATTTGTTATTTGTGGGACATTTGGATAAGGGGTATCTGGCCAAACTCGTCGATAAAGTGGAGAAGTTAATCAAGAAGAAGGTCAAGTATTTGATATATGACGCCCAGGAGTTTGAGCTTGTTGCTGGCAAAGAAGGCTTCACGGAGAAGTCTCTATTAATTTGGAATAAAGAATGAATAGGCAAGATGTCATAGTAATCGGAGCGGGTATCGTGGGATTATCCACAGCCATGCAACTGCTCGAAAAGCAGCCCCATCTTGCGGTGACCATTCTGGAAAAAGAATCAGATATTGCCGTCCATCAAACTGGGCACAATAGTGGTGTCATGCACTCTGGAATCTATTATACGCCAGGAAGCCTACGTGCCAAAAATTGTCAAACAGGTTATCGCCAACTCATAGATTTTTGCGAAAGCAATGATGTAGAATTTGACATCTGTGGTAAGGTCATCGTGGCGGTGGATGATGAAGAAATTGAACGCTTAAACGGTGTTTTTGAGCGGGGTCAGGCCAATGGCTTGGAAGGTATCAAGATGATAAGTGGGGAAGAAGTCGCAGAAATAGAGCCCCATATTCAGGCGAAAAAGGGGATTTGGGTGCCACAAACGGGCATTGTACATTTTCCAGATGTTGCACAGAAGATACTCGAACGCTTTCGCAAAATGGGTGGCGAAATCATCCTAAATGCTAAAGTAACCAATATTTTGGCGCAAGCCGATGAAGTAATTGTAGAGACGACTAAAGGGGTTTTTCATACCAAGCAGATGATTAATTGTGCGGGATTGTACGCAGATAAGGTAGCGCAGATGACGGGAGATAAGGCAGAGATGAGCATTATTCCTTTTCGGGGAGAGTATTATCGGCTCCTTCCGGAAAAAGCGCATTTGGTCAAAAACTTGGTCTATCCTACGCCTAATCCCGCTTTTCCGTTTTTGGGCGTGCATTTTACTCGGATGATAAAAGGGGGAATCGAAGCTGGGCCTAATGCAGTGTTTGCTTTTGCTAGAGAAGGATATTCTAATAAAAACGTTAACCTAAAAGAGTTGTTGGGGGCGCTATCCTTTGCGGGGTTTAGGAAGTTGGGGCAGAAGCATTGGCGTTTTGGGCTAGATGAGATGAAGCGCTCGTATTCTAAGAAGCACTTTTATCATGCCTTGCGGCGAATGATGCCAGACTTAAAGATGGAAGATGTCGAATATTATCGGGCAGGAGTGCGGGCAATGGCTTTGGGCAAGGATGGCGAAGTGGTGGATGATTTTGTCGTAAGACGCCAAAAAAGAGTGTTGAATGTATGGAATGCTCCTTCGCCAGCGGCTACGGCTTGTTTGGCGATTGGGGATTATATATCGGATATGGCTTTAAATTCGGTCGAAGTATGAAAAGAGGGCGGGGACATAGCAGAAGATTGGGGGACTTGCATCCCACCGAAAAGCGTTGGTTTGCTGTACGGACCCACTTTAAATGGGAAAAATTAGTCCACGGTCGTTTGAAAAAGAAGGATATAGAAGTATATTTGCCATTGCTGCATGTGGTTCGTAGGTATGCAAGTAAAACCAAGCACGTACAGCTGCCCTTGATAAATAACTTTGTATTTGTAAAAATAACGGAGTCTGAATACATCAAGGTGTTAGAGACAGAAGGCGCAATCTTTTTTTTGAAGGATGCTAAGGTGTTGAAGGCTATTCCTGAAAGGGAAATTGCTATACTAAGGTTAGTCGTGGGAGAAGAGATTGACCCGAGTATAGATGTGGTGCCAATTAGTTATGATGTAGGGCAAGAAGTGGAGATCGTACGTGGACAATTGGCTGGCATGAAGGGCAAATTAGTAGAACAAAAGGGTAAGAAGAAATTTGTGGTGGAGCTGACTGGAATGGATTTAGAGTTAAGGATGGAAATAGAAATGGACATGATACGTCCGTTGACATGATATGAATGTTTTATTTTGCGGAGAAGGCGCTTTTTTGTACCAAAGCCCTTCTCCCTATAAGTTTGAGTTTTTTTTTTTACGGAAGTTGACCCGACTTATCGACGGCGAAGCCGTGAGAAGAATGGTGTAACGGTGTAGGCGGGTGTAACGGTGTAGATGGGTGTAAACGGTGTAGGGTGTAGCGGTGTAGATGGGTGTAAACGGTGTAGCGGGTGTAGCGGGTGTAACGGTGTAGGCGGGTGTAACGGGTGTAGATAGAACAATTTATTTCTTAAGAATAAAAGATAAAAGAATAATGGGAAATTTTAGATCCTTGAGAGTATGGCAAGAAGCAAAGGATTTAGCAGTTTATATCTATAAGCTGACAAATGAAGGTTCATTTTCGAAAGATTTTAGATTTCGAGATCAAATCAGAGCCGCATCTATTTCCATTGCTTCGAATATTGCTGAAGGGGATGAATTGAATACAAATAAACAAGCAATAAACTTTTTCTATATTGCAAAAGGTTCTACGGCCGAAGTTTTGACTCAGACGATAATTGCATATGAAGTAGGATACCTTGGAAAAGAAGTTCATAATTCCATTATAGACAAATGTGAATTCATTTCAATAATGTTGTTAAAATTGATTAAAGCAAGAAGTTAACGTTGTGACTTTGAAGTTCGGTTGGGTTTTAGAACCCTTTAAACCGATATACCCGTTAAACCACTAAACCGTGAATTTATGAAAGGAATAATACTCGCCGGCGGATCCGGCACCAGACTCTACCCGATTACGAAGGCGATATCTAAGCAGTTGATGCCGATATATGATAAGCCGATGATTTATTATCCGTTGTCGATACTGATGTTATCGGGGATTCGGGAGATATTGATTATCACCACTCCGGAAGACAGTGCCCAGTTTCAGCGATTGCTGGGAGATGGCAAAGACATGGGGTGTCGAATAGAATATGCAGTACAAGAAGTGCCTAATGGTTTAGCGCAAGCCTTTGTTATTGGTGAAGAGTTTATAGGCGATGACAAAGTTGCTTTAGTGTTAGGAGACAATATCTTCTATGGCTCTGGTTTGAGCAAATTGTTGCAAGCTAGTACGGACATTGATGGAGCCAAGGTGTTTGCTTACCCAGTGCATGATCCAGAGCGTTATGGCGTTGTTGAGTTTGATCAGGACGACAATGTACTTTCTATTGAAGAAAAACCTGCGGAGCCGAAGTCAAATTATGCTGTGCCAGGCTTGTATTTTTATGACAACGAAGTCGTTCATATCGCTAAGACAATCGCCCCTTCTGCTCGTGGAGAATATGAAATAACAGACGTCAATAGAGTGTATCTCGAAAGAGGGAAGTTGAAAGTGGGCGTAATGGATCGGGGTACGGCTTGGTTAGATACAGGTACGTTTGATTCGTTACATGATGCTTCAGAGTTTGTGCGGGTGATAGAAAAACGTCAGAGTTTTAAGATTGGTTGTATCGAAGAGATTGCTTTTCGGATGGGGTATATAGACAAGGTGCAGTTGGTGAAATTGGCGGAGCCTTTGGTGAAAAGTGGATATGGTAAGTATCTGATGGGCTTGGTTTGAAGATAGAACACGGATTGGACGGATTGGACAGAAAAGGACGGATTTTTTATAAACAAGTGAAGGCGGAACACGGATAGTACGGATTAGACAGAAAAGGACGGATTTTTTATAAGCAAGTGGAGGCGGAACACGGATTGGACGGATTAGACAGATAAGTACGGATTTTTTATAAGCAAGTGGAGGCGGAACACGGATTGGACGGATTGGACAGAAAAGGACGGATTTTTTATGTTGCATAAAGATTTGACAGAGCAAATAATTAAAGCCTTTTATAAAGTTTTTAATGAGTTGGGCTATGGTTTTTTGGAGAGTGTTTATGAAAATGCGATGCTCATTGAGTTGAGAAAAATGGGATTGGATGCTTCAAACCAGATTTTAATTCGAGTTTATTTTTCAGGAGAGATAGTTGGGCGGTTCAAGGCAGATATTTTAGTGGAGAATACGGTGTTGTTGGAATTGAAGACAGCGAAACAGCTGCGGGAAGAAGATGAGTTTCAATTGATTAATTACTTGAGGGGAACTGATAAAGAAGTGGGGTTGCTTTTGAATTTTGGGAAAAAACCAGAATTTCGTAGAAAACTATTTACTAATGATAGAAAACCTAATTTGAGACCTTCTTGAAGATAGAACACGGATTGGACAGAAAAGGACGGATTTTTTATGTTGCATAAATACTTTATTTGGTTCAATTGTGTAATCGTTCAACTGAAACCAGCCTGAAATCATTATTGAAATAGGAGCCGAGCCTACAGCATAAAATTTTGTGGAATCTCCTATCAAAATACATAGTGACTTTTCGGAGTAAGCTCAAGATTTAATTAATGTACAAAATCCGTGATGCTCCGTGTCATCGGTAACATCTGTGTTCCATTTTCTCACCTTGTAGTAGAGTACTCACAATCCCAAAAATCCATGATAATCCGTATAACCCGCACAATCAGTGTTCTATTCTGTCTTATGTTCCATATAGCGCTACAAGCCCAAGGAATACAAGTAAAACCAACAGAATATACCAACCAACTAATCAATAGATTAGATATTATCTACGGCTCGGACATCCATACAGGCATTAGAGCCTACTTGCGTAAAGACATTTTTGCGGAAGCGAAAAAATTAGATACACTCGGAGATGACTTGCATTGGCGCACCCAAAAGGATGTCCAATATCTCTTAGACGATAATAATGATTGGTTAGATGATGATCAGAAAAACTGGGCAGACAGACCTATCCTGAAGTATTTTTATCGCACTAAGGCGCATCTGTTTGAAACCAAACATCCAGACTTTCAGATTACTGCAGATCCGATAATTAATTTTCAGGTAGGCAAGATGAAAGATGAAGAAAAACATTTTGTCAATCAACGGGGTGTCGCCCTGCGTGGAAATATTGATAAAAAAATCTTCTTTTATACGGATGTTGTGGAGACCCAAATTAGAGTGCCAAATTATGTGCAAAAAAGGGTAATTGAAGACAAAGTGCTGATGGGAGCAGGCTTTCTCAAGAGCTATAAAAGTGACATCTTTAAGATCCAAAAAAATGGCTACGACTATTTGGATGCCACCGCTTATGTGGGCGTGAATATTAGCAAACATATTGGCGT
>CAMZKG010000042.1 GCA_947311105.1 uncultured Saprospiraceae bacterium | reverse complement strand
GTTTAGACGCTTGTCTTACGGACTTCGCTGGTTGAGTCGCTTCGCTGGTTGAGTCGCTTCGCTGGTTTAGACGCTTGCCCTTCGGGCTTCGCTGGTTGAGTCGTTCGCTGCGCTCTCTGGTTGAGTCGCTTGAAATTATCTAAAAACTACTTTTTGCTCAAATGAACTGGACTGGGTGGTAATTTTTAGGAAATAAAAGCCGCCTGGAACATCGGTCACATCAATCTCCAAAAAGTAAATGTGATTATAGGTTTTTGCGAAAGCAATATGTCCTGAGACATCGGTCAATTTCACTTCAATAGGACCATCTATAATAGTAGGATTGGACACATAAAACTGATTGGCGGCCGGAACGGGGAAGACTTCAATGTCTTCTAATATCCGATCTTCATCCGTTTGCCAATGAATAGTAAGGTCAATTTCTTCCGCATTCACGACACAGGCTTGGGATAATAATTGTACATAATTTTTATTATCCGTCAAAGCAAGCTTTACATCTGCATAACTATTCATGACTGTCGCATAGACAATTTCTGGGAATTTTTGCTGCAAAGCACTGAAAAACTGCATATAATCATAATCTCCATCGGCGGTTTCAGGAGTAGGCCCACATAGAGTCAGTGCCATTGGTTTATTAAAACGCTTCAAGTCCAAAAAGTCTCTAAAATCTTTGATCTCTAGACTATCATTAAATAAGGTAATCCCCACTATGTCCACATATTTTTCCCCAGGAAAATAGACATCTCCCCGTAGCCAAAAATCAGGAGAATTGCTCAATATCTTAGATTGATTGATAGAAAAAACCCAAATCAAATTATTCAATTTCTTGGTATTTGTCAGATAATCAAAGGTAAATTGCCACAGCTTGTGAAAGTCTTCTGGCGCTCGCAATGAGTCTGCCCCCCACCAAAACCAGTCCCCATTCATATCCGAAAAAGGACGCCAGAGCACGGTGATATCCCTTTGTTGAAATTCGTTGAGTACGTCCGCGACTTCGTCTAATTCAGCAAGCCACTTATCATGTAGCGTATCTGCGGGGTTCAATAATCGGTTAAAATCTCGTGTTCGATCATCTGCATAATAAGACCCCGTCCAAGGATCAATACTTTGCCAAGAGAGCGACACCATGCCCCCATTTTGGATGTGATTCGCAAACAAATCCCCTAAAGCGTCCACATCTAACGGGCCTTCTAGCCCCAAATCACCACTAAGAATCGCAGGCGTAGCACCTGTCTCACTTTTGATTTTTTGGATATATTCTTCATAAAAATCCAAAATTTGATTCTTATGCCCTAAGTTTTGACCGACCAAAACGCAGTTATCGGGACTTTTTTTGTAATTATAAAGGTAGGAATATTGCTCAATGGTCGAAGAATTCGCTAGTTGATTGGCAGGTGCTTGCGCAAAAAGGTAAAAACTAAGGAATAAAAAAGAAGCGAGCAGTACCAATTTACTTTTTAGGATATGATTAAAAACCATGGGGTAATTATTTTGTTGTTCTTGAATACCCAAAGATAGATAAAATTTATGTAATTTGTACCAGGTGAAAAAGGTTAAGCGGAAAAGATGATGAAAGGGTATTTTGCATGCCTATTGCATGGGGCTACATTCCCGTAATCAACGGACTGAAGTCCGTTGTACATTTCGTAGTAAGCTCAACTGTTTATTTTTTTGCCACTCAACAAACCACCTATGACCAATCTCCAGTTTATTTGGCAACGCATTCTCGATGTCTTTCGCTTTTTACCCAAACGATTGAAAAGATTGTTTTATCATTTTTGGGTATTTCGATATGCTTCTCGGCTATCCAATCAAGTCTCCAACAAACTTCATGTGTTTGTTATTTGGTTTTTGGAGCTCAACTTACTTGTTTTGGAGATAGTAGGAATAGGAGAGTTTTATGACATCTTGACAGCGGTTTTTAAGCGAAGTACTCGCCCCCTTTCGGAAAAACAGCTTCAGATGGCTCAAAATTTTTATGGGGATGCATCTATTTTCCGCAAGGTGAGAATCGATGAAAAAGCAAAATTAGGTATGGGGCAAATGGCGACGGCCTATGTCTCTTGCTTTACCATCAATACAGGTGCGCCAATTGCTGATGAAGTACTCATCCACGAACTTGTCCATGTCATCCAATACAAAAAATACGGTCTGCGCTATATGACTCGGGCGTTGTATGGTCAAAATTGGGGCGGTGGATATAATTATGGCGGCGCGGAAGGGATCAAAAAGTGGCAAAATTCAAAGGAAGTAATTTATTTTTTTAATCCCGAACAAGAAGCCGAATTTATTACAGATTTGTATCTGCTTTCGCAAAAAAAACCTACGGGATATTTTGGGCGAGACTTGGATGGCGAGTCTCTGGCTTTTAATCCTAGGAGTGTTTTGGGGGATTTGTGGGGGTGAGTCCTTGGAATGTAAAATGCTTCTTATTCAATGAACAACTTCCCCGTAACCAAGCGATGCTCATATTGGAGTTGGTAAAAATAAGTCCCTTGCGGGAAATGGCCATTCCGTTTTAAGTCTATTTTTTCGATTAACCGCTGCCGCTTAGCCCAAGTTTTTGTCCATATCGTTCGTCCTAGCACGTCAAATATACGAAATTTTATGTCCGCCGGCTGCTTTCCTTGTATAGTTATCTCAAAAACCCCATCATTTGGGTTAGGATACAAGCTAAATGAGAAAATCGAAGCCAAATCGTTCGTGCCCGTGATGATCAAATTTCGAGTAATTGTATCTCGACCACATCCATTGATGGCTACTAATTGTATGTTATACGAGCCTGGTGCAGCATATAAGTGTGCAGGATTTATTGCGGCACTTTTTTTGCCATCCCCAAAATCCCACGCATAAGCCGTCGCATCCGTACTCATATTCATCGCCGTCATCTTCAGCCCATCCACGGTGAAGTCATAATCTGCCACAGGGCCATCACTCACATTGACGATTCGACTATCCGTCTTTTCGCTAATAATTCCTGTCGCCATCAAATTCACCATATACATCCCCACAGTATCATACGTCACCAATACGTCGGCACTATTCGACTGACTAGGATTTCCCCCGTCAAACGTCCAATGCAGGCTATTGGCTGCCACGGTATCCGCATGATAATGTATCGTCAAAGGAATACAACCCGACAACGTATCCGCCACTATTTCCACGGATAATAAGTCGCCTACGGTCACCATTTTGCACAGTGTATCGGCTGAATTTGTATTACCTACAATCAAACACACTTCATAGATTCCTGCTTGCGCAAAAATATGAACGGGGTGCTGCTCCGTACTAGACTGCCCGTCCCCAAAGTCCCAATGCCAATAGGTCGGCTCATAATACGTCAAGTCCACAAACTTAATCTCCATCGGATTGGGCTTGCGATCATATCTCCAATGCGCCAAAGGGTTGTTGTCTAGCCCTAGGGTGTCGCAGGGGGAGTTGTCTAGGGGGCCTAGGTAGTAGTTCGGTATCCGAGATCGATTCACCCAAATAAGTTGAACTGGAAAATTCCAACTAATAAAACTCGTGTCTATTATTAACTCAGTACTATCTGGATATGGCAAAGCATGAAAATAACGAGTGTCCCCAGAGAAACCAATCTGTCCATTAGGGAAATCACAAAAATAACCGATTGGGTATAAGCTACTCCCGAATTTGCTAATCGTATCAATGGCTTGACTAGGAATAGTAGCCCATAGGTCAACTCGCAAGGTTACATTGGGAGTCGGTAGATTTGCTTCGTCATCAAGTGCACAAAACAAATATCGGTTATTCTCCGAGATGGTCATATCCTCTATAATATGATGACTATTAAAATGAAGTATTTCTTTGCCATTGCTTAGCATACCCGTACAGCGATTGAAATCATAGACCCATATTCCGTCACTTTGCTGACCCACTAAATATTTGGTCCCATCTTTTGAAATCTTATATCCCCGGATTTCTTTAGCAAGCCCTTGCCCTTCTGCTGGTCCATCGACCGTAAAGGTTGGAAAGGTATCAATGATACCATCTGGCGTAAATAATAAACGCACATAATGATTATCATCAAATCCATTATTAATGACCCACCAATCTCGCCCATTGGCATGCTTGATAGGAGTTGGTAATGAATATTCATGCAGGCTATCACCTAAGAGAACAGGAATGTTTTTCGCTAAGACCTTCCCTTTGCCGTTATTTTTACTCCTATCAATTATTGAATAAAAAAGACTTGTAGAAAAACTATCCCAAGTGGGTGGATCCACATAAAACAAATAAAAAATATCCTTATTGGTAAAGTCTGGTAATAGGAAATGACCTTTTAGAAAATTATGCGCCGTGTAGGCAGGGCGCCAATATAAAACATTAGGGCATGTACCACTCCCATTTTCCATAATTTCGCCATCAGTACTCATCACTAGCAAGCCATTAGAAAAAAACAACAACTTGCCATCGTCATCACATAGCGACGAACAAATACCATGACAATAAAATTTATGGGGTGTAGTATGTAAGGAAACAAGGGGTTCATCGCCATTAAAATCGATAAGTACTTGTTTGTTTTTCTGCGGATCAGTGCTTGAGCTCCCCACAATCCATTGATTGTTAATCTTTTGGGCAGATAAAATACTGGAAATAAAAAGTAGGGGTAAAATGAATGAAACTCTCATACGAAAAAAATTAAAAGTAGGAAGCTCCTTCGGAGCTTCCTACGATGAAGAAATTTATTAATTGGTTTTTAACCATCTAATACTTTGATTCACTTGGCCATCTTCACTTTTTACCTCTATGATATAAAAACCATTGGGCAATTCTGTGGTATTGAGTGTCGTCTTTTTATCGGAAGATTGTTGTTGCTTCAATACTTGTCCCGTTAAATTCATCAATTGAATAGTCAACTCACTCTTGCCTTGTTGTTCAATCGTCAGGCGATTAAAACCTGGATTAGGGTATATAGAAAGTAATGTTTCCTTCTGGATATTTACACTTGCATCCCTATTCTTTGTACTTTTTGAACAATCGGCAATGGTTAATGCCTTACCCGTAATCACTCCATATAAGTCAGCGGCAAAATAAACGGCAGCTCCACCCACTTCAGGACAATAACCCGTAATGGTTTTTAGTTCATCTAATTCTTCACTGGTTAAAGCTTGCTGTTGAGCCTGAAATTTTAAATAAAGCCACCACACCTTAATTTCATTCGATTGCGGAAGCGCTTGTGGAGTCATCGCCATCAGTTGACTCTTGATGGTTTTAGCATTCGCACTACGTGCTTCAATAATTTGTGCCCAAATACCTGCTAATTTAGCTTGCTTGGAAGACAATGTCAACTGATACTGGTCATACGCCGTCAATAGATTCTTATTATTAGGAGCTACTTTTAGTTGAATATCCAAAGTGTCCAAAGTGTCCAATAAACTCGATATGCTAGTATTTAAGCTATTGATAATCAACTCATCAACAGGAGAAATCATAAATAACTGGTCAATATCTTTCTCCACTTGTATCATCTCCAAAAGGGCTGATTGTTCATTGTAAAATGCCATCACATTAGGATCTGTTATTGGATCTGCAGAATTATCTATTGCCAATAAAATCTGCTTCTTAGTCTCCCAATCTACACCTTGTTGGTTAGACTTGTTTACTCCTTTGATATAGTCCATTTGATAATCTGATAGGCCTTGGACTATCCCTCCAATTGGTGGCTTCTTCACACATGCGGTTATGGTAGCTAAATTTCCAGAAAAAAACCATCCACTTGATGGGTTTATAGTAGGTGGTGTTTGGATATTTCCTGTGAAAGCATAATATAAATTTGCTGAAAATACGCCTGAGTTATTATTAGCCCCCACTACCGCATAAGTCCCTGACCAGACGTTGCCTGTCTCTACTTGGGCACCGATGAGCGCACTACCAGAATAAGATAGTCCGACGTCCATCGATCCACCAAAATGATTCTGGGAGATATTATTAGGGATGGCACACGGCATACTGAACTGCATACCCGTTGTGGTATTTGAAATATCAGTATGGTCAATACTAAAATTATCGGATTGTCCGACCAAGAAGCCAACTACTCCAGTAGTAGCAGGCAGCATTTGCTTGACCGTATTGCATTGAAAGGTAAGGTGATTTCCGCCTTCAATCGAGACGCCTTTGCTTCCTGTTGCACCATTAAAATTAATGGTATTCTCTTCAAACCCTAAGAGTGTAGCCCCATTAAGGAAAATACCATGACTATATGTTGCTCCAGAGTTTAAGGTTATGACATTGCCTAGAGTCGAGAGACCAGGGCCAAAAAAGCCACTCATTCCACCTTGTTCGCCCAATACCCATATACCATAGCTGCTATTACTATTTATAGTAATTTGGTTGGACTCGACAGCATAAATAGTTCCTGCGGGAGAAGCATCCTTAATAAAAACACCATATCCAAGAGCCCCGATTACATTTATGGTATTATTTCTAAGTCCAACGTGATAATAATTGCCCCATTGACTACTTTGGATAGATATTCCATGTTTAACATTATTCATTATAGTGTTCACAATTGAAACACTCGACAAACTAGCACCTGCTGCGGCTCCAAAAATACCGAGTGGGACATTGGTAAAATGGCCATTCTGCACGGAAAAATTTGAGCCGCCATTTGAGACAATACCAACTCCAGCATCCGTTGAATAAGAAAATGCATCAATATCAAAGAAATCGCATCCATGAATTGAACTGGATGCATTACGAATATTAATACCACAAGAAAGGTTTTCAAACCGATTGCCTTGACCAGAAGCAGGTACAACTAATTGGGCACCATTCGTGTGTGGTTGTAGATACCAAGGGCTACCATCAATAAAAATACCTGCATAACTGTGGTTCGATACAAGATAATTAATACTAGCAATATCATTCATTAAAGCGGGACAATTAACACTACCAATAGGTAAGATAGATCCACCAGAAAAATTATTATCACTAAAATCATCTAAATCAAATCGACCATCTATAGCCAACAAGCCAATAAAATTATTTGCCAACCTAGTATCTTTGATATTTAATTGTGGATTATTAGCGACACTTGGCCATTGCGGCAAATCCATTGGTCTAACCGCATAAAGCGCATCTTTAATTAGGGCTTCTTCCGTAGATAAGACCCCATTGGGATATACCCTAATACCACGCCAAAGACCGTCACAGCTAGCAGATAAGGACGAGCCATCATTAATGACTAATTCTCCAGTAAGCCCATTGGTCTCATCACCAACGGTCAAGCCAGCCCCATTGTCAAAAAACATAGTTGTTCCTGAAAAATTATAGTTCTGATCGATAATTAATTCGCCATACACGTAGATTGGACAAGCGGAAGAATAAGAGTTTGCTGGGAATAATCCAGTAGCGATCAAATCTGAAATCTTTACAGCCTGGCAATCAAGATCGCCAATAAATAAGCCTTTTGGTAATTCTAATTGCTTCATTTCAGAGCAAACTAAAGCATTATCGATATAAATCTCGTGTAAAACGCTAATAGGCGCACCGCTACAATTGTCAAAATTTTCAAAATCATACGTCCAATTTTGGGAATTAGTCGTCTCTATTAAATTTCCATCAAAATAGTATTTGTGAGTGCCTGTCATGCTGTTGGCATGAAAGTTTACAGATAAATTGTGACAAGTTGCTACAACCATGTCAAAATCACAAGTTATGTCACAAGGACATGATGCATGAACAATAAGAGGATTTCCACTAAAGTCCTTAACAATACAACTACTTTGAAGAACTCCGTTGGAATAAGTTTTAAAGACAGGAAGGATGACTGTATTAGATCCACAATACGTGTGGTCTAAAAATCTATACAGACCCGTTGTTAATCCATTATTGGTATTTGCAGGAATATTACCATTGATACCTGTTCCTTGCAGGTTATTGCCTATCAACACATAGCCATCATCAAAATCTAAAGTGTAGGCATCAAGGGCGCCCGACACAAATTGGTTATATAAAGGACTCATATTCGTAATACCAAAAGATTTAGCACATAAAGTAACTTCGGATGGGAATCCAATAATATCAGGACAAGTTTGAGCAGACAACCAACTAGAGAAAAACATCAAGAGCAGTAACTTAACACTTGATTTTTTAAGAATTTTACAGAATAAAATTCGGGGGGGGGGGCGACATACGCCAAATTAAATTTGTTCATAATAAAAAGGTTTATAGCACAATACTAAGGCATCATGCTTGTTAAAAAAAAATAAATTTTCACTAATAACAGAAGAAGCTATATATAAAACACGACATACAGCACTCCTATTTTATCTAACACACATCATCTCTGTCACAAATATAAGAAAAAATAAGATACAAACAAAATATAAGTTATTTTTTTTCGCTAAGAAGTCTCATCTTTTATCCAACAAAAAAAGCCCCCATATTTCTACAGGAGCTCAATATTCATTTATAAAATCATCCAACTAGTCCACTAGATGATCTGCAATATCGTCCAATTCTGGATTTTTGGGATCTGGTCCATATTCATTTCTTCCGCGGTCTCCTTCTGTTACAGCCAAATAAAGGTTATAAAAAGGAATCAAAAGAAACCAGCCACTTTTACCTACATCATGCATTCTTCGTATTCCTACTGCAATACTTGGCAACATAACCGCCAAGCTATATAGCGTGCCGATTATGGGCATGTGAATCATCCCACCCAAGTAAGTCAAGCCGAGACTAATAATCATATTTACCAACACAAAATACCAGTATTCAGCACGCCTTGCGCGTCCCGTAAATACGGTATAATTAGTTAAAACTTTTTTGTACCATTCAAAAGCTTCCATAAGCAATTTTTTTTGTTAGTTAATTATTTCTATCTAGCATGAATAATGCCAAGTAGAAAAAGAAGCCACAAAATACAAAATATTTTGATATATAGCATAAAACAAAATAAAAAATGGCAAAAATCAAAATATATACAAAAAAAGCCCTTTCGCGTAAGCAAAAGGGCTTTTAAAGCTTTTAAACTAGTAAGCTAAGCCATTACATGGCGGAATACTTCGCTTTTACAGCTTCTGTAACATCTAGTGCTTCTTCCGCATAAAGTAAAATACCAGTGCTTGTATCGAAGACATAGTTTAACGATTTTTCTTTCGCTACTGCTTGGATAGCATCATTGACTTTCTTAAGGATTGGGTCAAAAAGCTCTTTGCGTTTAGCTTCAAGCTCGGCTACACCTGATTTTTGAAGTTCCACAATTTTTTGTTGTTCTGCTTCGAAATTTTTCATTTGGGTATCGTACGCCTTTGGCGAGATGGTACCCGCTTGTTTTTTTTGCTCCAAAGCCATTGCTTTTTCTTGCAATTTCTTAGCCATATTCTCAATGACCTGAGTCTTAGACTTCTCTAGGGATTCTAAGGTAGAGCTTGCGCTCTTGACTTCTGCCAATTCGGCTACAAAAGCGGAAGAATTCATATATCCAAAATTCTGCGCATTAATCGCTGTTAAACCAATGAACGAGAGCACAAGTGCTAAAAAAGTATTTCTCATGTTAATTTTTTATTATTTGAGTGAATAGTCCCAAAAAAAGGACAATACAAAGGTACAAAACTATCCAACAAATAAACACATTTTTGATGATGAATGCGTATTTGTCTGACGCCTTGGTGATTATTGAGCTTACTCCGAAAAGAATGTCGCAATATTTTATTTGGTTCAATTGTGCAACTGTGCAATTATTCAACTAAAACCAGCCTAAAAATCATTGTCAAAACAGGGCCTACAGAATAAAATCTTGTGGGCTCCCCAGACAAAAATACGTCTTGACTTTTCGGAGCGGGTTCAATTATTTAGTTTTTGAGTTTGGAGATGATGTCGTCCGTTTTATTGTATTTCTCTGCCGCAAAAATAACACCTGCCGACCCAGCCATGTCTAAAATAATATCAAATCCACGTTGATTGGCATAATCCTGAATCGCATTATAAACCTTATCTTGAATCGGCTGAATCAACTCCGCTCTCTTAACAAACAAAGCACCTTCAGCCCCAAATTTATCTTTTTGCATCCTACGAGCGGCTTTTTCGGCTGCCATGATTTCTTCTTCTTTTTTGGTACGCATCTCGTCAGACATCAGGACTTGTTCTGCTTGATATTTGCTGTACATACCCTTGATTTTGTCGTGCTCCTGATCAATTTGTTGACGCCATTTGGCAGCCAATTGATCCAATTGTTTTTGAGCCGTTGCATATTCCGGAAGGGCTTCTAAAATTTTATTTACATCGACCAATGCCACCCGCTGGGCATTTACAGAAGTCATCCCTACAAGGGTGAACATTGCTAAAAAAAGGAAATTCTTTACCATCTTTAATTTGTTTTGTTGTTAAATCAGTTTTGAAACGAAGCGAAAGATAATAAATTTCACAACTAATTGTTAACATTCTTTCTATCGCCTTTCGTCTTACTCAAATGTAAGCCCGAATAAAGTGCAATGAAAGTAATCTTTGGGGATTTAACCAAAATTTAACCAAAATTAATAGTATTTAACGGTAATAATCGCCCATATTAGCCCTTTTTTCTACCTTTGGGGCGTTTGCTTGCGCAAAAAACATCTAAAATCAGCATTCCATGTCTCTCAAAAAAGTGGTTATTAGTGTTTATTTATTGATGCTACCCTTTTTTCTGCTTGCGCAAATGAGAAAAGGCTGGTCAATTTCTGCCGTAAGTCATACGGGCTATGTCACGAAGCATACCACAAAACTGACCATCGACAATAGCGGTATATCACAGGGTATCGGCGTCAATTTTCAGTTTCAGACGTATGGCAAGGCTGACTGGCACGCTCACCGAAAATTTCCACAAGCGGGGCTTGAAGTGGCTTATTTCTGGCTCAACAACCACCAGCAATTAGGAAACGCTTTCGGTTTTTTACCCAATATTACCTTACCGATTGCGCACAAAAGAAACTTTGATTTGCGGACGACCATCGGGCTAGGAGTCGGTTGGTTGTCGAAGCATTATGACCCATTTGACAATCCCCAAAACAACGCCATCGGCTCTCACGTCAACAATTATACGTCTGTACGCTTCTTTGCAGAAAAAAAATGGACCGACCACTGGAAATGGACAGTTGGAGCCAGCTTTAGCCATTTCTCCAATGGCTCTTCGCAGTTACCCAATTATGGACTTAATGTACCTGCTCTCATTTTTGGCGCAAGCTATGCCCCCACCCCATTGCGTCCCGCAGACTACCACTTCCCGACCACAACCAAATCGTTTAGACGTTGGGGCTTTTTTGCGGAAGCGAATATCGCAAGAAAAGAATTTATCGCTTTTAATGGGCCTAAATATCCCATTTACAATCTCGCCATCGCTGCCACATTCAATGAAAATTTCGATAATACGACCTTTTTGGGAATAGAATATGAATACAATTTTGCGGTCTATAATTTTTACAAATTTTTGGAGCAGTACGATGAGCCCACTACAAAAAATACAGGCAAACGATATTTAATTTTTGCAGGACATGAATTTGCTTTTGGCCATATCGGTCTTGGCGCACAGCTAGGCGTCTATGTCGGGCCTTATCAATACTTGACGATTCGCCCCTTCTATAATAAGCTGAATGCCAAGTACTATTTTCAGCCTTTCGGCGAAAAAGGAATCAAGCCTTTTTTGGCGTTACACATGAAGGCGCATTTGATCGATGCGGAGTATATTTCGGTGGGATTGGGTGTGCGCCTTTAGTTTTGATTCACCAATTCTCCTATTTTTTCATTATAATTTTCCTTAGAAATTCCAGTCAACTGCTCCAATACCCGATAATAATTTTCATTTCCTTTTTCTTTCACTCCGCAGTCTAACAGCTTCCAAACTCCCGCAAAGCCATGCTCTTTTTCAATTTTTTGAACCAAAAGCGCATTTATGACATAATCCGCCATTAAGTGTTTGGCACGGCTTACGCCAAAATTCAATGGAATTTCTTTTATTTCTTTCCAGTCCGTCGCTGGATTACTCGCCACTTTCTTTTTAAATCGACTTAATATTTCTCCCCAAGTCATGCCCCAACTACCGCCATACAAATAGGCAATACCTTCATCTACGGGCTTATTTACTTTGCGCCTAGATTTTACCATACTCAAGCGATCATGCCACAAATCATGCACATCCACATGCCCAAAAGACGCTCCTTCACCAGACACTTGCAAGCCTTTTCCATCAGCTCCCGAACTGTACACGCCACCTGCGAGACCATTAACCTTCATCTTATAGTTTACACCAATAAGTTTTAATAAGGCGGTTCTATTTTCACAGCAATAAATCTCGGTAATCCCCGTATTTGTATTATTTAATTTTCGGTCAAAAAGGGCCGCTTTTTCGGTAAATTCCAACACATTAGCTTCATTCAAGGAGTCGCTAAAATGAAAGATAAACGCACCATATTGCTTTGATTTCCAGCTAGTTGTATTCCTAACTAAAGGAGAAGAAAATAAAAATCTATCTTTATTTTTATGGGCAATGACTTCAAATGAAGCTTTTAAATGCGGTAGGCTATCAGAGACTCCAATGTAAGAAAATTGAATTAAATATTGATTTTGCGGCAACGCAACGATATTGGTCAAATAAGGCTTAAAAAAATGGTTATCCTTTAATCCACGTGATTTTTCGATGCCATTTATTTCATCCATCAAGATATAGGTCTCCACTTTTTGACTAGGCAAAATCCAGTGATTCATTTCATTTTTTCCTTGAGCTGCTTCAAGCAGACTATTGAGATTGTCCACCAGCAATTTACTCTCGACCGTATCTTTAGGCATACGGATATAATTACGTACAGCTATGGGTGTAGATTTTTGGGCAAACCCAATAAAGGAAACAAATATTAAAGAAAACAGGATGGATATTTTAGTCATCATTTGGTGTATTTTTAAACTATTGAGCTTACTCCGAAAAGTCGTTGTAGCCAATAGCTAAAGGGTGAAACAAAATTTTATTTGTTCAATTGTGCAATTGCGCAATCGTTCAACTGAAACCAGCCAAAAATTACTGCTAAAATTGAAGTTCACAGATAAAAATTTGTAAAATCTCCAAATAAAAAAGCACAGTGACTTTTCGGCGTGGTCTCAACTATTGAATCCATAAAGATAAACATTGTTAGTTGTTATGATTCTAAATGATTAGTTAATGGTCTGTTCTGCTTAACTTTAACACATTATGCATTGCACCTATAAAAAAAATAATCTATCTTTGTGAGATAGGGTATTCTATCACTAAAAATAGGATTTTGAAGTATTTAATACTATTAAGCTTACTAACTATTGGCACTTTTCGCGGACTTAGCCAAACGACAGACACCAACTCCGCCCAACCTGCCGATGCCCCTGGCGAGAAAATCACAAGCAGCAATAACTACCCTTGGGTCATCAAAATTGATCTCACTCGCTTGTTGCCGCCCATCCCTTCTTTTCAACTTTCGGTCGCCAAGCGACAATCCCAAAACTGGGGATTTGAGTCAGAACTCAACTATTACATAAATTACCACAACCCCAAAGTACCTGAAAGGATTTTAGATCCATTATTGGTCAATTTGAATCAAAGCAAAATCAATTTTTTAGTTTCAGGTATCGCCAAAAGATACGTTGGTAAGAAAGAAAATAATTTTTACATTGGGGTTCGTGGCGCCATTGGGGCAGCCAATTTACAACTAGAACGGAATGTTTGCACAGAAACGGCTCCTTCTGGAGAAGTATGTCGTTGCCTAAAATTTGAGACTAGACAATTAGATGTCAAAAGATCCATTCGGATATTTGGCATGCGCTTTGGGTTTGACGACATCCCTATATCTAAAAGGCTAAAATTGGACACTTATATTGACTTAGCAGGATTTTCTTCCAAATCTAATACCACTTACGAACGGCTTCAACATCAGTCTTCTTGCACCCAAGATATAGCTTATATCTGGCGCAACATCTACTATCCCAAATTGACCCCAGCACCAATAAAAGATGGCATTCTTCATGATTTTAATAAAAAAAATTCTAAACTTCTTTTCTCATTTGGCTTAAAATTCGGTTATGCATTTTAATAGATTTTTCTTTTACTTATTACTAGGCTTTATTTTTATCATATCTCAAAGCTCTCAGTGCAACCACAAACCCAAGTATGAACCTGGAGTGACCACCATCCATGTAACGGTCTTGGATGAAAACAATACGCCTGTCCCCTATGCGCCCATCGGACTATTTAAACTTCCAGTCGAAGAGTTTGATCCTAGTTGTTTGGTGGATACTTTTTATACAAAATCCGATGGTACTACCACTTACTCCTTCTTAAATACAGATAAAAATTATTTTGGTGTTCAAGTATTACCGCACCAACTATCCATAAGCCGATTGTTTACTTTTGATGACCTTGGCGAGTTTGATGCATCACTACAAACCACTCATGCTCAACCACTTATAAATATACACACCAATCCATCTGCTTTTGATTCTACTTTAATAACCGTCAATACAACAGAATATTTCATAGGCAGCACATGCACTAACTCGCTCAGTCTTATCCCCCAATACCTTGACCGCCAAAAAGTCACCGATAACTCCACCGAGCATTCATTACAGCTACAAGGCATCCCCAACCAAAACAATTTCCTTAGAGTCACGAACTATACTGATGGCACGGTAGCCGATAGTAGCATCTATGTTCTACTTGATAGCACTTCTGTTAGTATTGAAATTAATTAGTAATATTAAGTTTCGGCACTTAAGTATTGCATACTATCATTAACTCAACACATCAATCACCGTCTTAGCCGTCACAAAAATAGCTTCTCGACCGATACCCGAAACGACCTGCTCTTCATCATCCAACAAAGCATCTTCGGCAAAAGCCAATAAATCTTCCTGCAAATAATCATCAAAAAAAGGTGTAATTCGCTCTCTAAAATTTCCACTTCCCGCCGCCATCATCTTAGCCCAATTAGCGTCATCTGCTGCCTCCAAGTCTTCTGGCAATACTTGCTCTAGCTCTCCCTTTTGGGCCTTGATAGATTCGTAGAGTACTGCCACAATAAAAAACAATAAATCTGTTTCTTCTTCTGTCAGCGTTTTCAAATCAGTCGAATACAACATGGAAATAATCGCTGGTTGGTCGGCAGCCAATTCTTTATACACGGTACTCAAATCATCAGGTTTTACCGCAAAGCGCTCGACGACTTGATCTATTGTTTTTTCTGCTATCATTTTTTTTATTTTTACGGGCTTTGCCCTTTTGGTCTTTAGTGCACTCCTTCGTCGTCTTTGGTCTTTGGTGCGCTCCTGCGTCGTCTTTGGTCTTTGGTGCGCTCCTGCGTCGCTTTTGGTCTTTGGTGCGGGCTTCGCTGGTTGAGACGCTCGCTTTGCTCGCTGGTTGAGTCGTTCGCTGCGCTCTCTGGTTGAGTCGCTCGCTTTGCTCTCTGGTTTACATTTTTTAGCTTGTGATTTACAACAATTTGTTTTATATTTGCATTTCGAATAATATTTTTAGGGCTTTTTGGTAGAGTGGCTTGAGAAAATGGGGAGTTTACTTACCTTTGTGACTGACTTTTTTGCGCAAGCACCTTTCCGAAAGGATATAAAGAATAAATAAATGGCAAAAGATAAATATGACGTGACCGCCGCCGATGGCGAAGGCAATATCGTTAGCTTAACAGGAATGTATCGAGAGTATTTCTTGGATTATGCTTCGTATGTGATCCTTGAAAGAGCGGTGCCGTCTATCGTGGATGGTTTCAAACCCGTACAAAGACGAATCTTACATGCACTGAAACAGATGGATGATGGACGTTTTCACAAAGTCGCTAACGTCATCGGACAAACCATGCAATATCATCCACATGGAGATATGGCTATCGGAGATGCGTTGGTCAAAATTGGTCAGAAAAATCTCCTTATCGATACCCAAGGAAACTGGGGTGATCCACGAACTGGTGACCGTGCGGCTGCTTCTCGTTATATTGAAGCCCGATTGACGAAGTTTGCCTTAGATGTTGCCTTTAATCCTAATACGACAGAGTGGCAACTCTCTTATGATGGGCGAAAAAATGAGCCTATTAATCTTCCGATGAAATTCCCCATGGTTTTGGCGACAGGGGCTGAAGGGATTGCGGTGGGTCTTTCGACAAAAATTCTTCCGCATAACTTTATTGAGTTAATCAAAGGCTCTATTTCTGTATTGAAAGGTCGTACGCCCAAGCTTAAGCCTGATTTTCCTGGAGGCGGTATGATGGATGCCACAAATTATAATGATGGAAAAAGGGGCGGAAAAATTCGAGTTCGCGCACGAATGCATGCCCCTGACAAAAAGACTATCCTGATTACTGAATTGCCGTATGGAGTCACCACTAACTCCTTGATAGACAGCATCATAAAGGCTAATGACAAGGGCACGATAAAGATAAAAAAAGTGGTGGATAATACGGCTAAGAATGTGGAAATTCTCATTGAGTTGCAGCCTGGATCTTCGCCTAATGTAACGATTGATGCGCTGTACGCCTTTACCAATTGCGAAACATCCATATCGCCGAACTGCTGCGTGATTATGGATAATAAACCGCATTTTTTGACCGTTTCAGACTTGCTGCGATACAGCACAGAAGCAACCAAGGAGTTGCTACGGATGGAGTTGGAAATCAAGAAGGCGGATTTGTTAGAGAAGCTACACTTTGCGAGTCTTGAAAAGATATTTATTAAGGAGCGTATCTATCGGGATATTGAAGAGTCCGAAACTTGGGAAGAAGTCCTTAAAGTTATCCGAACAGGTCTTGCCAAATATGTAGTTACTCCTTCTGAAAAACCTAAGAAAAATGACAAGCGGATTCGTTTGTTGAGAGACATTACGGAAGAGGACATCGTTCGCCTTACGGAAATAAAAATCAAGCGCATATCTAAGTACAACTCATTCAAAGCGGATGAGCGTATCGCAAACTTAGAAGAAGAGCTAAAAGAAGTGGAACATCACTTAGCCAACCTTGTTGATTATACGATAGCCTACTACCAAAATATTTTGTCAAAATATGGAAAAGGCAAAGAGCGTAAGACGGAGATTACAACATTTGATACTATTTCGCGGACGCAAGTAGTCGCTATTAATGCGAAGCTTTATGTCAACCGCCAAGATGGTTTTGTCGGTAAGGGCATGAAAAAGGATGAATTTGTGGCGGACTGTTCGGATATAGATGATATTATTGTTTTCCGAAAGGATGGTAAATGTGTCGTCACTCGTATAGCAGATAAGACCTTTGTTGGCAAAGATATTTTACATGTCGCTATTTGGAAAAAAGGAGATGAGCGTACGACCTACAATATGATTTATTCGGATGGTAAAGATGGGCGCACTAGGGCCAAGCGTTTTCATATTTCGGCCATCACGCGTGACAAAGAGTATGATTTAACAAAGGGAAATCCTAAGTCAAAAGTCTCTTACTTTTCCGCCAATCCGAATGGTGAAGCAGAAATAATTAATATTCAACTCACCCAAGGTTGTACCGCTCGAATCAAATCTTTTGATTTTGGATTTAGTGATATTGAAATCAAAGGTCGGGGCTCTCAAGGGAATATTGTCACCAAATATCCTGTCAAAAAAGTCACCCTAAAATCAGAAGGTATGTCAAGCCTTGGTGCGCAAGCTATCTGGTATGACGAGCTTACCGGCCGCCTAAATACCAATAAACGTGGTATCAAACTTGGTGACTTTGACACTGGCGAATTAATCATTGCTGTTCAAAAAGACGGTACTTATCGCCTAACCAATTATGAACTAACCAACAAGTATGACATCAATAACACCTTGATTGTCAAGAAGTACGACCCGATGGGTGTATTGAGTGCCATCTATTATGATGGTAACAAAGGTTGGTCTGTGGTCAAGCGTTTTGAGATTGAGACGACAGGTATTGATACGGATTACAAGTTTATCACAGACCATCCAAAATCCAAGCTTTTATTTGCTACTTTGGGCGAAGACGTGGAAGTTGCCTACAAAGTAAGAGCTAATAATAAGTCATTGGAAGGCAAGATAAACCTTTCGGAATTCGTTGATGTAAAAGGATGGAAAGCCATCGGCAATAAACTGAGTGACCGAAAATTAATCAAAGTCACGCAGATTGATGCGCCTGTCCAAACAGAGATGTTTGATGAGCCTGATGTAGATACCCCTACTCCTCCAAAGAAAAAAAGCCCTGCTAAGAAAAAAACTGTAACTAAAAAGAAATCTACTGCCAAAAAGAAAACACCTGCCAAAAAATCAGGACTAAAGCCTGGGGATTCGATTGAGTTTGATGTTTAGTTAAGGGCTAAAGGTGATGGGTGAAGAGACGAACGGCCGTTCGTATGTACTTGCCATTCAGTGAAAGGTGAAGAGACGAACGGGCGTTCGTCTGTATTTGCCATTTAAGGATTAAGTAAAGAAAGTTCATGAAAAAAATAATATTTTTAGGTTTCCTACTGATTAGTTGGGGTTTACAGGGGCAGTCCTATATTTCTGCTGGTGGTGTCAGGCTTGGTACTGGCATCGGCTTTACTTTTCAGCAAGCCGTCGAACGTCATACGACAATTGAAGGGATTTTAAATTCAAGTTTATGGAGTGATGAAGTCCAAGTCACTGTTCTTGGGGAGCGACATTTTCCGCTACTCTCAAGGCGATTCAATATGTACACTGGAGCGGGCTTCCACAAGGCTTGGAATGTTCAAGAAAAAGGCACTACAGAAATCACCAACCCTTTTGGCTTGAGTTTTATACTTGGTGCAGAGATGACCATCTCCAAAATGATTCTTTCCTATGACTTTAAGCCTGCAATTCATTTTCAAGGAAGCAAGGCCTTTGATTTTCAAACCGCAGTGTCGCTGAGATATGTCTTTAAACGAAAAACTATCCGCGAACAAATTAAAGAAGCTCACCAAAAACGTAAGAAAAAACGAGTCAAAGCCCGAAATAAACGCAAAAAAGCTAGAAACAACGGTAAAAATAAGCCTAAGAAGAAGATTAATTGGCGGTTTTGGGAACGCTGATGGAGGGTTTGGGATTGAGAAGTTGAGACGCTTGTCCTGCGGACATCGCTGGTTGAGACGTTCGCTTTGCTCTCTGGTTGAGACGCTCACTTCGTTCGCTGGTTGAGCGTTCGCTTTGCTCTCTGTTGAGTCACTCGCTTTGCTCGTTGGTTGAGCGTTCGCTTTG
>CAMZKG010000041.1 GCA_947311105.1 uncultured Saprospiraceae bacterium | reverse complement strand
TAAATATCGAGAACTTCTCGATACCTAACCCTAGGGGTGGGTCAGTTTTCGATGATTAAGGTGGGTCAGTTTTCAATGATTATCTACACAGCGAAGCGACTCAACCAGCGAAGCCCGAAGGGCAAGCGTCTCAACCAGCGAAGCGACTCAACCAGCGAAGTCCGAAGGACAAGCATCTCAACCAGCGAAGCGACTAAACTTCTCAACCAACAAAACCCAAGACATCATTTTTTTTCTATCTTTGCCAAAAAAAAGAGCATGGCATTTCCTCTAAACCAAATCCCCAAAATAAAACACCTTGACACAGGACATTTTTTCTTGCTGGCAGGCCCCTGCGCCATCGAAGGAGAGAAAATGGCGCTAGATATTGCGGAAGCCATCGTCAAAATAACAGACGAACTCCGTATCCCTTATATTTTTAAAGGCTCCTACCGAAAAGCCAACCGCTCCAGATTAGATTCTTTTACAGGAATTGGTGACGAAAAAGCACTCCAAATACTGGCAAAAGTAGGACGGACTTTTGACATCCCCGTTGTTACCGATATTCATACGGCAGAAGAAGCGGCGATAGCAGCCGAATATGTAGATGTCCTACAAATACCGGCTTTTTTGTGTCGTCAGACTGATTTATTGGTGGCTGCCGCCCAAACAGGAAAGGTGGTCAATATAAAAAAAGGGCAATTTTTGAGTGGGGCTTCTATGCAGTTTGCACTAAAAAAGGTGACCGATTCGGGTAATAGTCAAGTCATGCTTACAGAACGGGGTTCGATGTTTGGTTATCAAGATTTGGTAGTGGACTACAGAAATATTCCCATTATGAAAAATTTAGGGGCGCATGTTGTCATGGATTGCACCCATTCTCTCCAAAGACCCAACCAAACCAGCGGCGTCACAGGAGGCAATCCAGCTATGATAGCCACCATTGCGAAAGCGGCGATCGCTACGGGAGCGGATGGTTTATTTATTGAGACCCACCCCAAGCCTAGTATCGCCCTGTCAGATGGCGCCAATATGCTTCCGCTAAATGAATTACAACACATTTTGGAAATTTGCGTAAAAATTCAGAACGCAAGCCTATAGTTGGTAGCAAACGAATTGTTAACACCCCTAAAAAATGTGCTTATAAGACAAATAACCCGTTCTTTTACTTGAAATTCCTCCCAAAAACGCTAGATAAAATGACCTTTAATAACCATAAAAACCAAACTTTTTCATGCGTAATTTACTCATTCTTGGGATTTTTCTCCTTTTTTCTGCTTCAACTGCATCTGCTCAAATTGAACGCTCCATCTTTGAAGCCTTTGATTTAGATGAAGTTAAGCAAATCCAAATCAACCTAACTGATAGTATCAGGATAGAATTTTGGCCTGGAGATAATATCCTTGTAGAATCCAACATTGCCTTCTATAATGGCACCAAAAGCATCTTTGAGCGCCTAATTAAAAATGGCCGCTACGCCCTTGTTGAAAGTCGGGCAGCCACTTCTTTAACACTTTCCGGCAACGGAAAAACAACTAAAAAAATCGCTAACAAAGATGGCTTGATTTGTGACGAAACCATCGAACGTACTATTTACATTCCAGAAGACTATGCATTATCAGGCAACAAGTATATTAAGGTAGAAGAAGAATAATACTGCTACTTCACCCCAAAAAAGCCAATACTAAACCAGTATTGGCTTTTTTTGTCGTCAGCCACAGCATAGACTCACCAAATAATTTCAAACAAAAAAAAGTATTTTTTTCAAATTTTATTGACTTTTTCTTGGATTTAATAAAAATCATCATATCTTTGCAACTCTTATTTTCTAAACTAACCTATAAGAAATGAACAAATCAGAATTGATCAGCCACGTTGCAGACACAAGTGGCATTACTAAGGCTCAAGCGACAGATGCTGTAAACGCAGTATTTGATGGCATTGCTAACTCATTGCAAAATGGTGATGATGTACGCTTATTAGGTTTTGGTAATTTCTCCGTAAATTTGAGAAAAGCTCGCCAAGGTCGTAACCCTGCTACAGGTGCTACAATCCAAATTCCTGAAAAGAAGCAGGCTAAATTCAAACCTAGTAAAGACCTTACTAATTCTTTGAACTAAAACTGTCTTTTTGTCGAAAGACATCAAGGACATCAAGATAAAAAGCAACTTCTCTATGAGAAGTTGCTTTTTTTTGTGCTTTTTCCTAGCTTTGCCGACTGCTATTTTTCAGCCTACAACAAAAATAACCAAATAATGAAATTCGAGACTAAAACCATTCACGCTGGAGTCACTCCAGACCCTTCTACAGGTGCTATCATGACCCCTATCTTTCAGACTTCTACCTATGTCCAAGCTTCTCCTGGCGTACACAAAGGTTTTGAATACTCTCGAACCCAAAACCCTACTCGAAGCGTTTTGGAAGCCAATTTGGCGGCGCTAGAAAATGGCAAACACGGTATTACCTTTTCTAGCGGATTAGCTGCAATGGATGCTGTCATGAAACTTCTTCAACCAGGTGATGAAATCGTCTCTACAAATGACTTGTACGGTGGCTCATACCGCCAAATGCGGCAGGTTTATGAAAAATTTGGCATCAAATCTACTTTTATCTCAATGGCTAATGCCGAGAATGTCAAGCAGTTCCTTTCGGAAAAAACAAAGCTAATCTGGATAGAAACCCCAACCAATCCCCTACTAAATATCATTGACATCCAAACCATCTGCCAATTTGCACGTAAAAAAGGAATCTGGACTGTTGTTGACAATACCTTCGCTTCGCCTTATTTACAAAATCCACTAGACTTAGGAGCAGACATTGTGCTGCACTCTGCCACAAAATATATCAATGGGCATTCTGATGTGGTACTAGGAGCTCTAATTACCAGCTCCAACGAATTAGGCGAAAGATTAAGATTTATTCAAAATGCGACTGGAGCCACTCCTGGCCCCATGGACTCCTTTTTGACCATCCGCGGTATCAAGACCTTACATATCCGTGTCCAAAGAGCTTGCGAAAATGCAGCAATCATCGCCAAACACCTACAGTCCCATCCCAAAATCAAAAACATCTACTGGCCTGGTTTTGAGTCGCACCCCAATCACCACATTGCCGCTAAGCAAATGCGCATGTTTGGTGCCATGATTTCTTTTGATTTGCATGATGATACCTTTGAAGCTGCTAACGCCATCCTAGAAAAAACGCATCTCTTTTCCCTTGCAGAATCACTCGGTGGCGTAGAATCACTCATCGGACACCCTCCTTCTATGACCCACGCATCAATTCCACGTGCCGAAAGAATTGCTGCTGGTCTCAATGACTCCTTGATTCGACTAAGTGTCGGCATCGAAAATGTGGAAGATTTGATCGCCGATCTTGATGCGGCTTTAGCGGATTAGCAGGGAATAGCGGGTCTAGCGGTTTAACGGGTTTAACGGGTTTAACGGTTTAACGGGTTTAACGGGTTAGCGGTTTAGCGGGTTTAACGGTTTGAGAAACCTTGCCAAGCAAAAGCATGAAAGATAAAAATACGAAGCAAGTAAAGTAAAACTAAGGTTTCTTAACCCTTTTTTGTTGTTCAATCG
>CAMZKG010000040.1 GCA_947311105.1 uncultured Saprospiraceae bacterium | reverse complement strand
GCACCAAAGACCAACAGCGAGCGTAGCGAGCCCACCAAAGACCAAAAAAAACGCTCCAAACCAAAAAAAAACAACCAATACCGTCAAGCACCAACGGTGTAAGCCGCTGCGGCAGCACCAAAAGGGCGTAGCCCGCACCAAAGACCAAAAGCGACGAAGGAGCGCACCAAAGACCAACAGCGAGCGTAGCGAGCCCACCAAAGACCAAAAAAAACAAAAAAAAAACCTACCTTTGCACATCAAAAAAATAAGCGACAAAGCGATGGAGATTTCAAAGACATTTACCCCAGCAGACATTGAGCAAAAATGGTATGACCATTGGCTAGAAAAGAATTATTTTCACTCTGAGCCTGATGAGAGAGAACCATTTACGATATTGATTCCGCCGCCAAATGTCACGGGGATACTCCACATGGGGCACATGCTCAACAATACGATTCAAGACATTTTGATACGAAAGGCTCGATTGGATGGCAAGAATGCTTGTTGGGTGCCTGGTACGGATCATGCTTCTATTGCGACAGAAGCAAAGGTCGTCAAGTGGCTTCGGGAAAAAGGCATCAAAAAGTCAGACCTTACTCGTGATGAATTTGTCGAATATGCCCATCAATGGAAAGACAAGTACGGGGGCATCATCCTGAACCAACTCAAAAAATTAGGCGCTTCGTGCGACTGGGAACGTACCGCTTTTACGATGGATGAAGTCCGTTCCGAACATGTCGTCAAGGCATTTGTCGATCTTTACGAAAAAGGATTGTTATATCGAGACTATCGCATGATTAATTGGGACACCGAAGCCAAAACGGTGCTCTCCAATGAAGAAGTCATTCGCGGTGACGAAAATGCCCAGCTTTCCTACATCGAATATAGATTTGCCGATGGCTCGAAAGGGGGAATCACCATCGCCACTCAACGACCCGAAACCATCATGGCAGATGTCGCCGTTGCCGTCAACCCTAAAGATGAACGTTTTAAAGATTTGATTGGCAAAAAAGTATTGGTGCCTTTGATTGATCGGGCGATTCCAATTATTGCGGATGACCACGTGGATTTGGAGTTTGGAACGGGGGCTTTGAAGATTACACCTGCGCACTCGCCAGAAGATTATACCATCGGTAAAAAGCACAATTTGCCCGTCATCAACATCTTAAATGAAGATGGTACCATCAACGAAGCAGGCCAAATCCTAGTGGGCGAAGATAGATTTGCCGCAAGGAAAAAAATCAATAAAATGCTCGCTGAGTCGGGTCATCTCATCAAAACAGAAGACTACCAAACCAACATCGGTCGCTCCGAAAGAACCAATTCTATCGTCGAGCCTAGATTGTCTTTGCAGTGGTATGTCAATATGAAAAAATTGGGTGAGAAAGCTTTGGATGCGGTGATGACGGATGAAGTACAATTTTATCCTTCCAACTTTAAAAACACTTATCGTCATTGGTTGGAAAATATCCAAGATTGGTGTATTTCTCGTCAGCTATGGTGGGGACATCGGATACCTGCTTGGTTTTTGGGAGACGACATTTTTGTTGCGGCAACTGCCCAAGAAGCTTTAGCAAAAGCAAAAGAAAAGACTGGTAATCAATCACTTACAATCGCTGACCTAAAACAAGATGATGATGCTTTAGACACATGGTTTTCATCTTGGTTGTGGCCGATTAGTGTATTTGATGGGTTTAAGGACAGCAAGGATTTTAACTACTACTACCCTACTAACGTATTGGTGACAGGCTGGGATATTATCTTTTTGTGGGTAGCGCGGATGATTATGTCGGGATATGAATGGTATGATGAGCGCCCTTTTGAAAAGGTCTATTTTACGGGCATGGTGCGAGATAAACAACGCCGCAAGATGAGCAAATCTTTGGGCAATTCACCTGATGCATTGAAGCTGATAGAAAAATTTGGGGCAGACGGCGTCCGTTTTGGGATGTTGTCTTCTTCGCCTGCGGGTGGCGACTTATTGTTTGATGAAAAGCTCTGTGAGCAAGGCAGTAAGTTTTCCAATAAAATCTGGAATGCCTTAGCGCTCGTCAAAGGATTTAAGGTGTCAGATGAAGCCGCTCAACCAGAAATCAACCAGCTGGCAATTCATTGGTTTGAGCAAAAATTTAATCAAGTCCTTTCGGAAATGATTACTGATTTTGAGCAATTCAGATTGTCCGAATCATTAGTTAAGTTGTATTCTTTTATTTGGGGAGATTTTTGTTCTTGGTATTTGGAGATGATCAAACCTGCTTTTGGGCAACCAATCGACAAGGTTACTTATGAAGCGACCATCGAAACTTTTAGTCAATTGATGACGGTACTCCATCCCTTTATGCCATTTTTGACAGAAGAAGTTTGGCATCAATTAAAGGAAAGAAAAGAAGGCGAAGATTGTGTGGTAAGCATTTGGCCGAAAGGCGGTGACTACGATGCCGACTTCCTAAAACGGGTGGAATGGAGCCAAGATATTGTGACCAAAATCAGAGATATCCGAAACAAAAACGGGGTAAAATGGGCAGAGAAATTATCCTTGCTTGCGCAAAAATCGCCCGAAACAGAGCAGCTCCTTGCGGAAAAAGGTATCCAAGGACTTTTGAAAAAGTTGGTTAACTTGGAGTCCATTGAGCTTACTGATGGGGAGCCCGAAGGCAATACCGTTTCCTTTATCGTCAGTACAGGCAAATACTATGTACCGTTGACCCAAGAAATCGACGTAGAAGCCGAAGCCGCCAAAGCGGAAGATGAGCTTAAACGCATGAAAGGTTTTGTCCTAGGCATCGAGAAAAAACTCGCTAATGAACGTTTTGTCAACAACGCCCCCGAAAAAGTGGTGGCTTTGGAGCGTAAAAAATTGGCGGATGGACTTGCTAGAATACAGATTTTGGAAGAAACTTTGGCTAAATTGATGGGCTGATGCCATTGCCCCATTGCCGTCGGTTAAAACCGACGGCAATATGGCCAAATGGACAGTTCAAAAAAAATCCTTATCTTTGCGCTCTATCAAAACCCCTAGTTGTGAAAAACTACTTGCGCAAAAAAACAATAGCCAAGTTTAATACTATTTTTTCCAAAGGCCAACTCCTGCCTAATAGTATTCTTGTCTTATTTGACTCCACATCACCAGAAAATGCAAAAATAGTCACTAATTGGCTAAGAAAGCATAGAGATATCTTCTCCAACACAAGGATTATTGGGGTGGAAGCCAAAAATCCCGAACCCAAAGCAACCATATTTCCGATTATCGGTAAAAAGGATTTGACGTGGTATAATATGATAAAGCCTGATGCTGTTCTGCGGGTAATGCCTAATTTTCTACCTGATTACTTATTGGTTTTACACAAAAAGCCTACACGTGCGATTGATGCATTTGCGCAAGCCATTCCAGCCAATCTAAAAATATCTCATCAACCGATTCTAAAAGCGGCTTATAATATCATTTTGGATCAAAATGGTGCTGACTGGCAGTTATTACTCAATGAAATTGATGTTTTGATGCCCAAAGTTGCATTAATCTAGCTCTCTGTTATGAAGAATTTATATTTTGGACATCAAATGAAATTTAAACTAGGCATCCTTTTATTGGCGGTTATAGGATTGTCGTCTTGCGAAAATGACATGGCCGAAGTAGCGCAATTCTTTGAAAAAGAAGCTGTTCAGGTTGTTGAAGCCAAAGACGTGGTTATTTATTATAGTGATTCGGCGGTGGTAAGAGTAAAAATAACCGCACCAAGACTGTTAAATTATATTGATGCTAAAGAGCCCCGTTCGGAATTTATGGAAGGGCTAGTCGCAGATTTTTATGATAAAGCGCATCAAAAACAAAGCAGACTGGTCGCCAAGTTTGGGGTAAAATACGATACCAAAAACATCATCATCGTGCGAGATAGCGTGGTCATCACCACCATCCGAAAGGAAAAATTGGAGACCGAAGAACTCACCTGGAATGAAAAAACTGGAAATATCGAAACCGATAAATTTGTCAAAGTTTCTTCACCCAATGAAGTAGTCACTGGTTACGGACTGATCGCCAATGATGATTTCTCCTATTGGAAAATTAAAGCGGTCACTGGACGCATAGAAGCAAAAGACATCGTCAAGGAATTTGATTAAAATCGTCTTGTATCACTCTAAGGTTGCTATCGCCCGAGTCTTTTTTTTAACACATAGAAGCATAGGAGCATGGATGCTACGTCGTAAATGCATGTCGCTGCGGTAGCACCCAAAGGGCGTAGCCCGCACCAAAGACCAACAGCGAGCGCACCAAAGACCAAAAGTGTACGCCGTAGATGCATGCCGCTGTGGCAGCACCAAAAGGGCGCAGCCCGCACCAAAGACCAAAAGCGAGTGAAACGAGCGCTCCAAAGACCAAAAGGGCGCAGCCCACAAAGCCCAAACCAAAAAAAAATCATACCTTTGCATAAATCTCCTAATAACGCACTATGTCAAAATTTGTCCACCTACACTCACATACTACCTATTCACTTTTAGACGGCGCTTCGTCCATATCCGGCACCATGGAAAAAGCCGTAAAAGACGGTATGAAAGGAGTCGCAATTACCGACCATGGCAACATGTTTGGCTCCTTCGAGTTTGTGGCGGAAGCCAATAAAGCAGGTATAAAACCCATCGTAGGCTGCGAATTTTACCTAGTTGAGAACAGACACCAACACTCCTTCAAAAAATCAGAAGGCAAAAAAGACCAAAGACGTCACCAACTCCTACTCGCCAAAAACCAAGAAGGCTACCACAATCTTGCGAAGCTTTCTTCTATCGGATATTCGGAAGGACTTTATGGCTCATTCCCACGAATTGATAAGGAAGTATTGGTCAAACACAGCAAAGGGGTTATTGCGACAAGTTGTTGTTTGGCGGCCAGTATTCCGCAGATGATTTTGAATGGAGATGTCGAAGGTGCTGAAAAAGAATTACAATGGTGGATTGAAGTTTTTGGAGAAGACTTCTACATAGAATTAATGCGACATAAAGGGCTAGAAAACATTGATGGCAAGGGAGTTAGCCAAGAAGACATCAATCAAGTTCTAATCTCTTTTGCCAAAAAATACAACCTAAAAATAATAGCCACTAACGATTCTCACTACCTAGAAGAAAAAGATGCTAAGCCGCATGATGTGCTGTTGTCGATCAATACAGGTAGCTACCTTTCGGATACTAATCGCTTTAGATTCTCAAGTGATGACTACTTCTTCAAGACCACGCAGCAGATGTCTGACCTTTTCCATGACTTGCCCGAAGCCATCGACAATACCATGGAGATATTTGACAAGATTGAGCCGTTGAAGTTGACTCGAGATATCTTAATGCCCAATTATGAGATTCCGCCAGAGTTTTCCACCCAAACCGATTATCTGCGACACCTATCCTACGAAGGTGCCAAAAGAAAATATGGAGAGCTGAGTGTTGCCACAAAGGAGCGTATCGACCACGAACTAGGCATCATCGACAACATGGGCTTCCCTGGTTACTTCCTAATTACTCAAGACTTGATAGATGCAGCCAGAAAGCTAGGTGTATGGGTCGGGCCTGGTCGTGGCTCTGCCGCGGGCTCTGCGATTGCCTATACATTAGGGATTACCAATGTGGACCCTATCGGTTACAATCTACTTTTTGAAAGATTCCTGAATCCAGAAAGGGTCTCTATGCCTGATATCGACATTGATTTTGATGACTATGGCCGCCAAAAAGTCATCGACTATGTCGTCAAAAAATATGGGCGTAATCAAGTCGCCCAAATCATCACCTACGGCACGATGGCCGCCAAACTCTCCATTCGTGACACAGCACGAGTCATGGAGCTGCCCTTGAGTGATGCCGATAGATTGGCCAAACTAGTCCCGATGAAACCTGGTACCAAACTCAAAAAGATTTTGGTAAAAACCATTAAGGATTTGTCGAAAGACTACCCTACCGAAGACATCCAAAATATCGAAAAACTACAAGAAATTGCGGAAGCTAATACCCTGGAAGGTGAAGTGCTCCGAATGGCTCATTCTTTGGAAGGATCGGTGAGAAATACGGGCATACATGCCGCAGGTGTCATCATTGCTCCAAGCGATATTCGAGAGTACATTCCCGTAAGGACTGCCAAAGATGCTGATTTATTTATCACCCAATATGATGGTAGATACATAGAATCCGCAGGCATGTTAAAGATGGATTTCTTGGGGCTAAAAACCCTTTCTATACTTAAAGATGCGGTAGAAAATATTGTGATTAGGTATGGCGAAGACCACCGCATCGAGCTGGATGATATTCCGTTAGATGACAAAAAAACATACGAGTTATTTCAGCGGGGAGATATGATAGGCATCTTCCAATTTGAGTCCGAAGGAATGCGCAAACATATGCGCGACCTAAAACCTACGGATATCGAAGATTTGATTGCCATGAACGCCCTTTATCGTCCAGGCCCGATGGATAACATCCCAACCTATATCGCCCGAAAACACGGTAAAGAAGTGGTCAAGTATCCACATCCGATGCTGGAAGAAATCCTGAAGCCGACTTTTGGTATCATGGTCTATCAGGAGCAAATCATGCAGGCCGCCCAAATCATGGCGGGTTACTCACTCGGACAGGCGGATGTACTCCGTCGAGCAATGGGTAAAAAGAAGAAAAGCGAAATGGAAAAACAGAGCGCCATTTTCGTAAAAGGTGCTGCAGAAAAAGGCGTTCCAGAAGACCAAGCTAGAGACGTTTTCTCTATTATGGAGCGGTTTGCGTCCTATGGTTTTAACCGTTCTCATGCGGCTTGTTATGCCATTCTTGCCTTCCAGACAGGTTATCTAAAGGCCAATTACAAGCCGGAGTTTATGGCGTCTGTCATGACCCATTCCAAAAACGACCTTACTAAACTAAAATTCTTTTTGGATGAGTGCAAACGTATCGGCGTAGAAGTACTTGGGCCAGATGTCAATGAAAGTCACTTGAATTTTACCGTAAATGCAGAAGGCAAGATTAGGTTTGGGCTATCCGCTCTAAAAGGCGTAGGCGAAGGCCCTGTAAATGAAATCGTTGCCGAAAGGGACAAGAATGGTCCTTTTGAAAGTCCTTATGATATGGTACGAAGGCTTCCGCTAAAAGCATTCAACAAACGGGTCATGGAGAGTTTGATTTATGGTGGTGGTTTTGACTTTTTCGAAGATTTGACACGCGCACAGTATTTTGAGCCGAGTGGAAAATTCAATACCTACATGGAGCACCTACTCAAATACGGCAACGTCTATCAACATCAAAAAGAAACCGCTGCCAATACCCTTTTTGGTGCTTCAGAAGATGCGATGGTCCCCCAACCAGAGCCGCCTGCTCACACCACTTGGAACTTAATGCAGAAGCTCACCAAGGAGAAAGAAGTCGCAGGAATTTATATCAGTGGTCACCCTTTGGATGCCTATGCGGTAGAAGTAAAACAATTTGCTACCTGCCCAATTGATCGCATCATGCAATTCCAAAATGCACCTGTCAAGATAGCGGCTTTTGTGAGTGGCGCCAATCATCGATTCACCAAGCGTGGTGATGGATTTGGCTTCTTTAGCTTAGAAGATTATGCCAGCACCACAGAAATTGCCCTTTTCAAAGAAGACTATCAACAATACAAAAATCTCCTAGAGCCAGGCTCCTGCGTCCTGATTGATGGTACTATCCGCATGGATCGCTATCGCGGTGAATGGGTGCTTAAAGTCAATAACGTTAATCTTCTTTCTTCCCTTTTGGAAAGTAAGACTTCGACCATTGAGATACAGCTTCCGCTTGCGCAAATACAACCCAAACTAATGCACCAGCTGGAGATCATTTTTAAAGAAAATAAAGGCAAGAAAACACTTAGATTTTCCGTCATTGACCCCAAGAATAAGCAGGTTGTCAAGTTCCTTTCGGAAAAACGTAAAGTAAAAATTGACAATGAGCTCATGATGGCACTCCAAGCCATGAACCTTACCTACAAACTCTCCTAAAATGGCTGACCATATTATTTTGGGTCAAAAGGGAGAAGCCTTAGCGGTCACTTTCCTTGCGGAAAAAGGATATGATATTTTGGAGACCAATTGGAGATACAAGCGAGCAGAAGTGGACATTATCGCAAAAGATGGTAACGTGCTGGTTTTTACAGAAGTAAAAACCAGAGCCACCGACTATTTTGGTGCACCAGAAGAGTCTATCACCAGCAAGAAAAAGGCCCTTTTGACTGATGCCGCTTCAGCTTATATGGAGCTAATCAATCATGATTGGGAAATTCGGTTTGACTATATTTCAGTCATCTATGAAGATGCTGGCAACTTCCGTCTAAAGCACTTTAAAGATGCTTTTTTTCCTGGACTTTTCTAGGTTTTGGTATAGGTGAAGGGGTAAAAGGTCAAGGGCACCACGAGCTACATAAAAAGATGCGAGTATCGCCGTAGAGCCAATTCACGAATTGGCTCCAATAGCGATGCGAGTATCGGCACAGGCGATAACAACGGTTCGGGCATTTTTTGCAAAAAAATTACCGCACAACGTACAGCTGCAATCTTGTAGTTGATTCATTTAAGTTTAATGATATTTCCGAACCCACATAGCCCAATAGTCAAATTAACAGAATAGCCTTGCAAATCTTCATAATAATTGGGGCGTGCAACATAAAGTCTTGCTCTAATCGATGTCACCACTTTTTCTCTTGCCCCCCAAAATGGTGTTGGTGTTAGTTGTATCTTTGTGTTAATTTTAAAGTCCGTATTTACACCAAAAACCATGTGATTATCAACCATACTCAACCTTTCTTCTTCATCCTTGTGTGCTTCTGAAAACTCTGTAATTCCAAACCCTACAAACGGACTAAGTTTTATTTTTTTATTATCAATCAAGACATAACCATAGGAAGCATCAAGCATTGCGATAGAAGTACGTTGCCCATCATACCAACTTTTATCAGATATATAGTCTTTTCTTACATTATCTCCTGCAAGAGTCCCATTAAAATGTAGTATTGACCGTTTGTAGGCTAAATCAAATCCATACATAAAATTGAATGAAGGAGAAAAATGCTCGCCAAGTGACCCCGTAAAAAATCCACCCCCCAATCCTGCATGTACGGCATATCCAAACCTGCTAGTTTTAAATTCAGGAATTGCACTGTCTGGCAAGGATTGCAGCTTAGTAGAGTTTTTTTGTTCCCAAAAGGTGATTGAATTTAAATCTTGCCCCCCATTTGAATCACTACTAAACTCATTTATGGCATTATTACAAGCAACAGATATAGCGTTAAATTTATCTCCAATTTCGTAGATTGATTTCCCCCTATCGAGCTCAAATTGTAACCTTCGACGATAAACCTCTACAATATCAAAAATAACTTGATTGTACCTTAAAATCTGCTCGGTCATATATGCGGGATTTACCCATGATAGGTTTTTATCCATGTAGCAGTCGGCTTCAATTCGAAAAACAGTTGTATCGCCATATTTTTGCTTCACCGTGTTATAGCCTAAAAAATAGATTAATTCGGAAACGTTTTGACTGTTCTCCCTTTTCGCAAAATCATTCCACGTTAATTTTCCTTCACGCCAATCTTTGTGGTTTTCCTGGGCTATTAGTCCAGTTGCAAACAATAATACGAATAAAATTGTAAAAGTTTTTATCATTTTTTTTCTATTTGTATCGAAACCTACCAGGACAAATTAACATCTCCAACTTTTATCGCCTTAAAATGGATGCTGTCCGCAGGCAGACTATCTATTTTGACGGCATCACCTGCACCAAATAAATTAGGCTCTACAGTGTATAAAGACGTATCCGAATAAAACCGCCAAGATTGATTATCAGGAAATTTATTGATTCTGCCGAGTGTCAGCTTGCGCAAAGTCAATAAATCCAGAATATCTAAAGAGCCTGATTGATCCACATCCGCAGCAATTTTTTGCTCAGGACTCAGGTTATTTGCCCCCAAAATATTTTGATACACCAACACCAAATCCAACACATCTACACCCGCAGCCGCCAATGTATCGTATTTTGGCGCAAGCCGATAAGGACCATATTTAGACAAGCCATCAAAATTAAAATTATCTGTAAACACAGTATCATCCGTGGGATTTACGAAGGCAATATGCGCAGGAACAGCCTTTCCAGTCACCGTATTAATGTCTCCAGCAATGCTATATAACTCACTCTCCTGGAGTGAATCTATCGGAAAAGTCATCACAGAACGACCATAAGTAGCCGCAATAATCGCATGATCTGCAACATGATAGTCTAAATCCATCACTTTGACATAAGGCATGTCTCCTACCCTTTTCCAATCCAAACCGCCATCGATTGTTGCATAAACTCCGCCATCTGTCGCGACCACCAAAACACTATCTTCACGATTGGGTATCACCAAAATATCATTGACCGCAAGGTCTGGCAGATTTCCCGAAATATCCACCCACGTAGTACCCATATCATCCGAACGGTGTACACGTGGAATAAAATCATTGTCCCGATACCCCGAATGTGTCACAAATACACGTCCACTTTGATAAGGCGAAGCCTTGATAGATGTCACATATCTTACAGGCAATCCAGCCGAAACATCTTCCCAAATTCCATTCGCCAACTTACGATGTACTCTAGCATCCGTCGTCCCCACATATAGTTCGCCCTCATTAAAATAGGATTCATCCATCGCACTAATCGTATGAAATGTAGCCCCATAAATATTGCCTTGCGTCAAATCCCCACTTATCGCCAAAAACGACTCCGTAATGGTATCTACCCGATAGACTTTGTGTGTCGCACGATACACCACATTATCATGAAAATGACTCAAAAAATAGGGCGTATCCCAATGCTTCCTATCCGTATCGGGTACACCGGCCGTAAAAGAAGAAAAAGTCTGACCACCATCTACCGAACGACCTATCCAACCAAATTGCGCAGACGCATACATGACCAGCGAGTCACTATGACTAAACAACATCTGAAATCCATCCCCACCATAGAAAATATCCCAATTATCAATCAAAGTCCCACGAGAAGTCCCATTATCTTGGCAGCCTGCGTAGTATTCATCGGGTTTAAATGGGTTGTAGCTCACTCGATAAACTTCGTTGGCTGGGATATCGTCCACCCGTAGCAGGGTCTCCACTCCCGTCGCATCATGATACAAACCCCCATCCATCGCCACATAGCTTCCGCCATTTACAAAAACCAAATCATGCTTATCAGGGTGGCCTTGCGTCCCATAATAAGTATTCCAATTATCGCCCCCATTATTGGTATAGCTAATTCCGACACCAAGAATATACACATTGTCAGGATTGTCTGGTTCGACTCTAATTTGTCCAAAATACCAGCCAAATCCCCCTAAAGTATTGCTCAAACCACTTATCGACTTGGACTCCCAAGATGCTCCCCCATCAATGGATTTATATACGCCTGACACTTGATAATCAGTACCGATGTATAGGGCATAGAGTATATTGGGATTGCTTTCGCAAATGGTAATCCCGGTCCTTGAAGAAATACCTTGCGGCAAACCATTGGTCAATAGCGTCCAACTCTGCCCGCCGTCATTAGTTTTTAATATTTTTGAATTGATACCAGAAGTAATGGATTCATGATTATTTCGTAGTCTATCCCACCCAACTGCAAATAGCTCCGTAGGGTCATTAGGATTCATCACGAGATCAATGATACCGGATTGGTCACTCAAAAAAAGTATTCTTTGCCACGATTGCCCGCCATCGTTTGTACGATAGAGTCCACGATCCGTATTTCGCTCGAAAGGCAAGCCCATGGTAGCCACGAAAATTTGGTTAGAATTATTGGGATTTACGATAATTTTGGAAGTGATAGCCGTTTCCGAAAGGCCTAAATGAGTCCATGTCTCTCCTCCATTAGTTGACTTATAGATACCGTTGCCGATAGCGGGATAGCCGGTAATATTGGGGTCTCCAGTGCCTACATAAATGGTCGATGTATCATTGGGATCTATGGCGATATCACCAACAGTCAGCACAGATTGGTCGTCAAAAATAGGATACCAGCTCGCACCCGCATTTACCGTTTTCCATACGCCCCCGTTGGCAAATCCAACATAAATAGTGGACGAATTAGGCACAACAGCGATGGTATTGATACGGGCACCAAGATTTGCTGGGCCTTGAGTTGTCCAATTGCCATCGAATGTATTGGGGCTTTCTGACAGTGCTTCTAACTGTACTTGCGCCAAAGCCTTTTTGTATGCTTTTAGGGCAAAATGCTTATCAGGAAAAGAACGCTGAATAAAAAATTGGTCATAAGGATAGCTTTTTTGCGCAAGCATCTTTTCAGCGTCACTGGCTGTTTTGGGGGTATTACAGCCAAAAAATAGGATTATAGACAGCAATCCCAACATTGGTAAGTATCGTTTCATAGTTTCATCTTTTGCGGAAGCGTGACACAAAATTAAGGGATTTTCATCAAAGTTGAAGGTAACTTAGAAGGTATTTTTTTACTCGTTGTGGCAAGCAATAGCGCTATTGAAAATTTCTTAAACTAACATCTTTTTTCAACCATACGCAAGTAAACGTTAACCAGTCTTGCAGACCGCTCATACTCCTATTTATCGTATGCCGTATTTTTTTAATGCCATCTTGTTTCTTGATGACGTCCATAATCTTTATATGCTAATTCTTTTAATTTTTCTACAAGCCTTAAATTTTCAGATTTTTTATAAAAGTATCTAGTTTTTTTAGAGTGTTTGACTATAATAAAATCAGATAATTCTTCGGGTTTTCCCTTTTCTTCTTCTAACGTATAACATACTTCAAATTCTCCGAAGTTCTTATATGGCTCATTAAGCATCTTAAATCGTAAATAAATATATTCCGAGTTCCCATTTCGTTTTGGTCGCCGATAATTAAAATCTGTGGAATCGATTTTGGCTGAATTTATAAGTTCAAAAATTTCGGATATGATTGGTTTTATTTTCAATTTGTCTAATTTCTCTTTGTCTCCTGAAACAGCGTAATATCCATAACGATCTCCATATTTATTTTTCTTAAATCCACTACCATACCATATTCTAAACCAGTATATCGAGTCATATCTAATAGTATGTTTGTTTAAATGTGGTTCCGAATGTTCTGGTTCGATAAATCTTATTCCAAAAGGATAATCTGCAACATACAATCCGTAAAGTTGACGTTCTGAAGTGATGACATTTATAAACCTTGTAGAATCTTTCTCGTTTGTAAAAGGAAAGCTCAATTTAGCGAAAATCTGTTTTTTCCCTTTTGAAATATTGATAGTATTTGAAACTTGAACAAGACTGTCAGAAGGGAATTTAGATTCAGAAATTGCTTTTTGCCCTTTTTCTAATTGGTCTCTCCAAATACTGTCTGGTACTGTTGCAATTATTTTTTCTGGAAACATCGACTTTAAACTGTCCAATTGATCATGTTCAATAAATCCAATCGCCTTTTTAGCCGTCAACAACTCAGAATCATTTTGGAAATCTGTGTTTTTTAATTCATTAATTGCTTTAAAATATGGATTTCCACAACTCAATATTGTGATAAAAAAAAGTAAAAAACTTAAATGTTTATAATTCATTCTCTTGATTAGGTTATCAGACATACGAACATTTTTTCAACCGTGATTACAGCTAGTTTGCCGACAAAGATAAGAAAAATCCCGATTTGGACTAGCACAAATCAACTACTTTCATAAAACTAAAGCCACAAACCACTCAACTACCCAATTTTTACAACGCTCTCCGATAATATAACTTACTCAAAGTTTCGGCACTTCGAAAAGCCCGTGGTTATTGGCATTGCCAGCTTTTAGCGAAAAATAGCTTAGGAAAGCTTGTTCGTGCCTGCCATTTTGGATTGGATTTATTTTTTTGTAGAAAATAGTCAAGTTTTTGTAAACCCTTGACCTTTAACCCTTTATCTTTCACCAGTACCCCGAAAATTAAGCATGCAGAAAACCAATCTATCCCAATACCGTTAAACATGAATACCGAAACTTAAATGACTTACCTAAGTGCATACAATAGTCCCAAATTTGATCCAATCGAATATTGATATTCTTTAACCAGACTGTCACTATTTGGCGTTATAGAGCGTCTAAATATAGGTTCTAGCCTAAAACTTAGTCTATCTTTAATGTGGTAGTCAATTCCGCCACCAATTAAAACCGCAAAATTAAGTTTTGAAAAATCTCCAGAATTACTATATGTACTGGGCTTCTCAGAGTCAAAATATCGTATTTTTGTCCGTTGAAATAAATAGATATTTGTCGAAAGTCCTGCTGATAAAAATATCTCCATTTATCCTTTTAGGATGACATAGTTTACTTTAGTCGGTATGTCCAAGTAGTTATAATGATAAATAAATTGAACTCGACTTGTTGGTAAAGCAGGATCAGGAACTGATCTCAAATCAAATATTTTTGTTTTCATTCCCTTATCAGAATAAAGCAATCCTGTTTCGACTGAAACGCGCTTCCAAGGATTTAAAAGTAGTGAGAGCCCCGCTGTAAACCCAAGTCTTGGTAATTCACCTGAGTTCCTGACATCCACAACCACCTGTCTTGATTCCGAATTAAGCACACGATAGCAGTAATCTGGCGAAAATATCAGTCCCAATGAAATTTTCTTTGCTGAGACGACATCAGAAGTCTGCCCATAACCGCTAAAAGCAATCAATATTAAAATGATTGTAATGATTCTGATTTTCATGTTTTATTATTTTATATGTAAACAACGAGAGTAATTCCTAATTACTTAGAGTAATTCAAACGGCTTAAAATCGCACCTATTGCCCTAAATAGTAAGCCCTTAGGTCCATGTCGTTCGACATTGGATTAATTAATTTCAATTATAAGCGCAGCCCTTTACAACACACACACACACACTCACACAACAACATAATATTCAGTAAATCAACAGGTTACGCATAATCAAAACATAATTTAAATTAAGCTCGAACAGATTTCATAAGCATGATAATCAAAAAACAATTATATTTGCGTAAGTACAACCCTAGCTATTATGAAAATTCCAGTAAAAAAATCAATTTACATCTTTTTCTTCGGCATGATATTGCTCAGTAGTTATTCTTATGTTTGGCATAAGGAGTATCATACCCCATCATCTACATTGACCCAAATCAATGAACAAATAGACGAAAAGACCTACCAATTGCCTGATATTCAGGTCTTAAAACATATTCTTGGCTTAGTCCAAAAACTTATCCCTTAGCCCATGCCTGCAAAAGTAAGAGTCGATAAATGGCTTTGGAGTATCCGAGTCTTTAAAACCAGAACCTTATCCACCACCGCTTGCAAAAAAGGACATGTGTCCATCGGCGAGCAAATTCTCAAACCGTCCTATTTATTGGTAGAAGGTGATATCGTCACCGCCAAAAAAGAAGGTTTCAATCGTGTCTATAAGGTCGTTAAACCTATTGCGAAAAGAGTCGGTGCCAAATTGGCGGTAGATTGTTACGTAGAACTGACCCCTAAAGAAGAACTCCAAAAATATGAAGCGTGGTATCTCGCCGGAAAAGGTAATGAGTATCGAGCAAAAGGGGAAGGACGACCTACTAAAAAAGAACGACGGGAGATTGAAGGGTTTAAAGGATTGAGTTGATGGTTGACGCTTCGCTGGTTGAGACGCTTCGCTGGTTGAGTCGCTTGTCCTTCGGGCTTCGCTGGTTGAGTCGTTCGCTTCGCTCTCTAGTTGAGTCACTCGCTGCGCTCGTTGGTTGAGTCGCTTCGCTGGTTGAGTCGCTT
>CAMZKG010000039.1 GCA_947311105.1 uncultured Saprospiraceae bacterium | reverse complement strand
GTTGTTTGACCTTTCCAGTTGCCTGCGCAGTCTGTCAACATGATGAATACGTCTGCGATACCTGGCTCGCCTGCATCTTGAATACCGTTGCCATTCGTATCACTCCATACGAAGTCTCCTACTGATGCAGGAGCATTGCCGCTTCCGCAATTTGGAGACTGGTCAACAGTAACTGTAATATCGTTACTTTCTCCAGCCCAAGTCGTACACCCTACACGACGTGCACATCTACGGAATGTAGTTGTTTCAGTTAACACGCCCGGATCATAAGAAGTCCCGTTAGCTCCAGGTATAATGGAAAATCCACTAGTGCTTGTTTTAACCATCCACAAATACTCAATACCACCAGAGCCACCAGTAGGTAAAGCCACAGTAGTCAACATAGCAGCATCTTCTCCTGCACATATTGTCTGTGTACCACCGATAGTTCCACCGTCTGTAAAGTTATCACAGCCACCACCAGGATTGTTAGGTACCAATCCAGCATCAATATTAGTCACATCAGTACCCGCTACATCAAAACACTCTGTAAAGCCAGTCCAACCTGAAAGTACATCACTATCCACATCATCATCTGTACCCGCATCCATTGGCGCATACTGATAGTCAGGCAACAAAGCAAACTTAACCTTATAAGAGCCCGGAGCTACATTTGCGAAAGCATAAGCCCCGTTAGCATCAGTAGTAGTATTACTTACGTAGTCTCCAGCACAATTTGTCAACATAACAAAAACACCAGACAACCCTTGCTCCCCGGCATCTTGAATACCGTTACCATTGTCATCACTCCAAACAAAATCTCCAACTGTTACTAGATTACCTCCAGCCGCAGGCTCAACTGTTACAGCAAAACTACAAGTTTGGAAGTTACCACAACCATCCGTTGCATTGTACGAAATAGTTGTTGTGCCGACTGAAAATAAACTTCCACTAGTAGGGCCAGCAGATTGAGAGACCGTAACGGAACCAGTTGTACAAGATGATGTTGCAGCCGGTGCACTCCAAGTAACCTGCGCAGTAGTTTGCCCACTAGCAGCAGTTACTGTTATATCACTATTACAAGTCATATTTAATACTCCTACAGGTGCATTAGGTACAAATCCTGCATCAATAGATGTATTATCTTCTCCCGAAGCCAAAGAAAAGCAATCTGTAAAACCTGTCCAGCCAAGATTAACATCACTATCATTAGCATCATCAGAACCAGCACCTTTTGGAGATGCCGTATAATCTAACGGTGCCACAAATTTAATTTTGTAATCACCTGGCACTAGATTAGTAAAGCTATAGGCTCCGGCGGCATCAGTGACCGTATTATTTACCCAATTACCATCACAGTCCGTAATCATAACAAACACTCCTTCTATGCCAGGCTCACCAGCATCTTGAATACCATTACCATTGGTATCACTCCAAACAAAATCTCCAACACTAGCCGGAGTTACAGGCTGCCCAGCTGCAACCATGACTACAAAGCTACAAGTTTCTGAGTTACCACAATCATCCGAAGCAGAATAAGAAATGGTATGAGAACCAATCGCAAAAGCACTGCCTGAAGATTGTCCATCGGTTTGGGTCAAGTCTACAGTACCAGGAGTTGTATTATTTGCGCAAGGCACTTCCATAATAAACTCATACTGATTATTTTCATGCCGATCATACCAATCACCGCTACTTTTTCTCAAAGCCACGTGATCAGCGTAAGACCAATACCCATCGTAGTTATTAGGCTCATTACTAGCCCAGTTCGTATAAGAAGAAGAGCCATAAACCCATTCAAAGCTTCCGCCGCTAGGCTGATAATAACCAATCCACCCCCAATTTGCACCGAGGATACTATGAACAAAATCATCTTCCGCTTGATTATTAATTGTCACTAAGTGGCCACCTGCAGATGCAGAAAGATCTTTTGCTTGCTGCCAGGTAAAATTACTTGTGCTTGAACAATAGTACTTGCTATTATTGTGCATGCCCATATAAATAAAGCCATTAATATCTGGTGCTTGACAAGCAGAGCAAGGGATCTCCATCACAAACTCTTCTTTACAGGTACCAGCTTGATCGCCCCATTCACCATTAGATTTTAGTAGTCTTACATAGTCTCCAGTTTGATTAGGTTCGCAGTCATTACTACTCCAACAAGTCCAATTTTCATAACTTGAAGCTTCTCCATTAGCCCATTCAAAATCACCTTCATTTGCAGCATCGTTGTAGCCAATCCAGACTTCACTTGCACCAATGACACTACGGACGAATTCATTTTCACCAGCATCATTAATTGTTACAAGATGTCCTCCAGCCGCAGCGGATAAGTCCCTTGCTTGAAACCAAGTAAAGTCACTAGTACTGGAGCAAAAATATTTACTTCCATTATATTCTCCCATGTAAATAAAACCACTGATATTCTCTCCAATAGATGAGCAATCAGTAGGTAGCGGCACTGTACAACTTGTCGTAGCAACAGGCTCGTTCCAAGTCGCTACCGCAGTATTATCTCCAACGAGAGTAGTAACATTGACATCACCAGGGCAAGACAATGAAATTTGCGCAGTTGAGACAGTGGAAAAAAGAAGCGAAGCAGCTAACAGAATCAAAAGATTAAACTGCCATCGCAAAGCGAGTAAGATTTTGTTCATTGTGTATGATTTAAATTAAAAATAAATGCGGACATACCGATAGCTATGCTGCATTTGTAAGTTCAAAAAATTATGGGGAAAATGATATCACAAAGATAATTGTTTTTATGGTAAGAAGACACCCCTAATGGTGCGTCTATATTTTTTATCCTAATTATTTATTACAGCACAATTACTATTATTTTATTTAATATTAAAAACACACTACAAACCCCAAACTACAACTACAACACATGCATTATCACTTATTTAAAAATAAAAAAAACTTCCAATATAATTATTCTATCATGAGTACAAAATAGAAACAACACATTATCTTTTATTCTGTATTGAAAATTACCAAAAAAATGGTATAAAAACCCAAGCAACTATTCCAAAAAACATCACAGCAACGACCCTACATGACTATATCGTTATATCAGCACGCCCAAAAGATAAAATATTGTCTTCACCTACAACAGCCTACCACCTACAGACCATCATAGAAGATAAAAAATCTGATTTTTCACAAAAAAAAGGGGTGCCAAAAAATGGCACCCCTTCAAACATTATAGCAATGTTTTCTACATTTTACTCAAGACAATTGTCTTTGTAATGACTTTCGCAAACTTCTTTTTTGTCACAGTGACAAGTAAAGTATACATTCCGTCAGGATAATTAACCATTGACACCTCCAATGGCATTTTAGTAAATTCAATCTCATCAGAATTCCAAACTGCCATTCCAAAAGAATTCATAATAGCAACCGTACCTACCTGACCATCTAACATTGAAAGATCAACCTGAATCATATCATTGGTAGGCACTGGACCTACTACAATATCATCGCCTTTCATCTTTCCAGCCAAAGCCAGATTAACTTCATTAGACACTAAATCCAACCCAGAGTACTGTACGGCCTTAACACGGTAGAAATTCTGACCAGTTAAAGGATTCGTATCAAAATACTCATAAGAATTTGCCTGATTAGTAGCAACAGACTCCACTCTATCAATCTCATTGTAACTCACACCATCTGCTGATCTTTCAACGGAAAAATATGAATTAGCTTGGCCTGTATTATTAATCCACACTAGATGACTATTACCAAAGCTACTAGAACCCGTTAGGTCAAATATTGGCTTGCCACCAGTACAATCTCCTAAACCACCAGTCAGCTCCATCCCAACTAACATTTGCATTCCATCCGAGAAGACAAAATCCTGATTTATGGGCTGATCGACTACCACTAAACCAGCTGATACAGACCCACCAAAACTTGTCTCATTGTTAAGGCTACCTCCAACACCCAATATAAATGGGCTATTAGAATCAATTTTCACCTTACCACCGGCAAGCTTACCTTCTCCAATAACATAACCACTCATAGTTTCATAATAAACCAAAGCAGCATCATCAAGAGTATAACATGCCCCGTTGAGATCCACCCCTGCTGGAGCATCAACCACTTTCCCTCCTAGATTCAAACTAAATGACAACTTAACTTCAGGATTATTAATACTCCTAACACTTGCATACAAGAAAGCTGTATTATTGGTATTCTCCGTAAGACTTCCTGAAACCAACTCAAACTCTTCAGTCACCCCTAAAAGCAAGTTACTCATTGTTACAAATTGTGGAGTACCTTGTCCGCACGAATCAATAAAGTTACTTGCTTCATGATTGGCACACACAGGAGAAGGAATTACAGAAACTGCGACAGAGAAGCTACAGAAAGTTTCATTCCCACACAAATCTGTTGCTCTATACTTCACTATTTCAAAAGTGTTAATTGGCAAACTTGTCCCTGGTGTAGGGCCACTAACTTGCGTCACAGTCACTCCTGACATACTACAAGTTGTTGTTGCCGTAGGCTCCACCCAGTCCATCGTAGCATCTACTGCACCTGGTATCGCAGACACACGCAATGCTGTTGGACAGTCCAATATCAACTCTGAAGTATTGCTACAATCTGTAGTTGTTCCCGAAAGGGTCAAATGCACATCTGACTCATAATCCTGTGTTGACAACTCAATTGATGAGTTCGCTGGCTGACTAGCAATCGCTAAGTCCAACCATGCCGTCATACCAAATTGATCTGTGTATAAACTCGCACCAGTTCCAACTTGAGTTTTATGCATCAACCAAGTCGCATAAAGCTTCGCACCATTCAGCTCTTCCAGCCCTTCTATACTACCTGATACATTCTCATAGTAATACCAACCAGAGAAATTCGTAGAAAAACATACTGGTGGAATTGGAGAAGGTGATGTCGTCTCTGTCCGTCCAGTAAACACTAAATTTAGTTTTAATTTAGCACTTGGAACTGCTGTATTTTTAACAATCATCTTCAAGGCTGCTGTACCATTTTCGTACTCAATAAAGCTACCAGACTCATAGGCATAATAATCACTTAAGCCCGTGATCCCTGAGATCATTCCTCTTAAATAAAAGTTAAAAGGATTATCTCCATTACAGTCCAATGCTGGAGTAATATCACGTATTGCACATGGCACAACATCATCAACCATAATATTAAAGCTACAAGTCGCGGTATTACCACACGCATCAGTAGCATTATACACCACGGTATATGTACCTGCCGTCAATTCTGACCCACTAACTGGACCATAAGTCTGCTCAATATTCCATCCACCTGATGGACAGGTAGTCGAACCTATTGGAGCATCCCAAACAACAACTTGACTGTTTGCACCAGGGGTTACATACGTCATGATATCATTGTTACAGATGATTTTTATTTCACCGACTGGTGCAGGATTTATCACAATATCAAAACTACACATTGCCTGTGAAAAACAGCCATCAAATGCCTGATATACAACAGTATAAGTACCTGGCCCTAATTCCGTACCGGGAGTAGGCCCTTGCACCTGAACTACACCTACACTACCCAAAGGACAATTTGTTGTTGCCGTTGGCTCATTCCAATTTACTACTACTCCACTTTGTCCAGGAGTTAACGTCAACTCAATATTAGAATTACAAGCAAACGCAATTTCACTTGTAGGCGGTGGATTTACTAAAATCGTAAAACTACATTCTGCCGTATCCAAACAAGCATCGGTTGCCAAATAGGTAACAGTATAAGTACCAGCACTCAAATTATCTCCACTTGCCGGACCTGATGTTTGCACAACATTTAGACCGCCTATTGGACAAGTTGTTGTTGCCGTTGGAGTCGCCCAAGTCACTTCATACGTAGTCATTCCTGGGAATATTGTCACTTCTATATCAGAGTTACATGCCAAGGCAACTTCTCCCGTAGGTGCTGGATTGACTGTGATATTAAAGCTACATTCTTTACTTGCCAAACAAGCATCTGTCGCTTCATACGTAATCGTATAGGTTCCTTCCGTAAACGCGGTACCACTTGTCTCTCCTGCCGTTTGGGTAACCAATAAGCCACCTAAACTACAAGTTGTCGTTGCCGTTGGTGCAGCCCAGTCAATCACTTGATTGGTTGTACCTGGCGTCAACGTCACATTGATATTTGGTAACGATGCACAATCCATCGTGATATTACCCGTAGGAGGAGAGTTAACCGTAATATCAAAACTACAAGTAGAAGTCAAGCCACAGTTATCTGTAACTTGATACTCAATCGTATGAACACCCGCCGCAAACGAAGAACCAGATGGCTCGCCTTGGGTCTGTGTAATAGTTAGTCCTCCAGATGGACAGTTTGTAGATCCCGTTGGTTCATTCCAAGTAGCTACAACTTGAGACGCGCCAGGGACGATATTTACATTAAAACTAGGTGCACAATTAATAGAATTGCCACAATCAATAGTAGTAATAACAACAGGATTGCTTTCACCTATCCAAGTATCGCAAAATTCACGGTTTGAACAGCGAACAAACGTAGTTGTTTCCGTAAGGATACCAGGATCATAAGTTGGCCCATTTGCTGCTGGTATAGCTGTCCAGGTTTCATCAACACCTTCAGGATGTACACCTGCTTTTTTCATCCACATATACTCGATAGCACCCGAGCCGCCAGAAGGCAAGCTAATACTAGTAAAAGGACCAGGGCTAGTATTTACACAAATCTCTTTATCAACCCCAATCTCACCACCAAAAGTAAAATCATCGCAAGAATTACAAGCACTTGTCGCCTTTACCATCCCGGCAGCGACCCAAGACTGACCTTTAACAGACATCCCATTTTGATAATTACGTGAGTCAATCGCAAGATCTACTGATGTAATATCACCAGAAACGTTAGGAATAGTAAGATTAAAGGACTTATAACAACATCCATCAGGAAAAGAAGAAATAGTTTCTATCGTTTCAGCACTTGCTGCTCCAGCATTTGCGGTTATCTTTAAATACCTTCCATCTGTTGTCAACTCCGATATTGGAATTTCTAACATCACATCGCGCTCAAAAGAAGCCGCAGCAATAGGAATTGAGAAGTATTTGATATTGTCATACCCACCATTTTCAATAAACACGCCTGAAGACGCCATAGTAGTAGAAACATTTCTAAAGGCATAAGCTGTCATTGACTGAGCATTCTGCTTGTCCGCAAAAGATTGCGAATAGGCTACTGCGCTAGTACCAGGCAATACAGCCCGATACACCCATGCACCAGAAGCACCAGAAATAGCTTCTCTATAAGCCGGATAACCATTACCACTTGCATCATTTATCTCTATTACTGTACCAGGATTCCCTCCTTTGTAAACAATTTCTACAACCACCTTGTAAATATCGTTAGAATTAGCTAAATTAATGGAATTAGAAGACTGTCCATTAATTCCCTTGCCCGTAATCTCCACATCTTTGCCAGAAGTACAGCTAAAATTCCATGGCTCGGCGGCACAATTAGTAGGAGTAATTTTTACCCAATTAGACTCTCCATTGAAACCTTCACATCCAACTCTTCGTGAACACCTCCTAAACCAAGTCTCTTGAGTGACAGGCCCAGGCTGAAAGGTTGGTGAATTAGATGAAATAACTTCAACCCCAGATGCGGTCGTTGGTCCCGTAAAATTCTTTAACCATACATACTCTAATTCACCAGACCCACCGGAAGGTAAGCTGATGCTAGTTAATAAATCAGGAATTTCACCAAAACAGACAGTTTGGTCAGAGCCAATCTCTCCGGCATCTGTCACATTATTACATGGTGCGCACTCCCCAACAACTTGGGTCTGTACGACCTGAGTCTGAACGCTGTGATCCGCTACAAAAAACTCCATCTTGTCAGCAATCCCACCTTGCACAGTAGGAACAGCCGCTACGGCCGCCCAATACAATTCATTCTGCCCCCAAGGCTTTCCTTGAACACCATTAATCGCATTATTGATTCCATTTAAAGACAGGTCGAAGTTATCTGAGTTACACAAAATCCAATTGATTCTCTCTGCTTGTAATTCATCTAGTAAAATTCGTGGGTGATTCAGACCAATTACTTTAGTCCATTTTATCACACCAAAATCATAGCCTCCAGGACCTGGATAATCAGGATCAATACAAAAGGTCTGAAAAGACGCTCCAATATTCCCAAACGCATCAACAGGAGCAATACACGTATGTCCTTGACCCGACAAATTGATAAAAGTATTGGGTACCAAAATATCCAAGTCAACCCAAATATAATCACCCTGGCAGTTTATAAATTCTTCCCAATAAGTTTCTGCTAAATCCGAATGATTTGCGTTACATCCTGTTTTAACTTCCTTGATTTCATTTAAGACATTTGACTGTATCCCATCGGACTCTCTTGTCAGCTTAAATGAACCGTATTTGGAAGCAAATACTTTTACAGTTATCATACCCTTAGCAGCTTTTAAATGTTCAAAGCTTACTGGGCGCGAATCATCGAATTTACAATCCAAACGATAAATCCCTGATGGACTGGTGTCTGAAAAATAAATCCTTAACAAGCCATCATCCGCCCCACAAGCTGTTTCATCAATAGATGTCACAGATTGAATGACCAATGCACTTGATCCCTGTCCAAATGTACTAAAGGATAACAGCAACAATGCCATCCATCCCGTCCAATTGTACAATTTTGTAATGTTTTTTTTCATAATTGTTCATTAGATTAAAAATACACCAAAAGGAATGGCCTTTTGGTTAAAGCAAAGAGCTCTTTTGATTTTTTGGAGCTGATTGCTTAAAATCTAATTTGGAGAATTTACCGACCTAAGAACTAGGTCTAGATGTTAGCATTAGCCAACAGTTTTTCTTGAATGGAGATACTAAGTAATAATACTTAGTCTAAATTGGGTATATTTTACATGTCAATTATAATGCAAAGGTAAACAAACAAACTACCACTTGCAATATAGAAAAAACATAATTTATTTTATCATTTTGAATCTCTTCAATCTAGGCACATTATGTATCATAATAAATCAAATACACACAATGGCACAAATTTTGTAAATCCAGAAAACCAAACAACATTAAGTCAATTCTTAATATTACTTTCTTTTCAAAACAATAAAACAACTATACTTTTATAACAAAAATCACACCAAACATCACTTTTACGGTACAAATATTGAAAATTGAGCTTTTAAATCAAAATAGCTTAAGGCAGCTTGTCCGTGCTTGGCATTTTGGATTGGATTTTTTTCATAGAAAATGGCAAAGGCTTTGTAAACCCTTGACCTTCACCCCTTTATCTTTTACCCGTACCCCAAAAATTAAGCATGCATAAAGCCATCCCCGTACCCAGCTAAACACCCGAACGGCCGTTCGGCTCGACATCCCACGCTCTAGACACTAGCAGCAAGCTTCTAGTAACAATACCAATAAACTTAACTACCAGGACTTAAATTTAGGCATTAAGACACACGGAACAACTCATCCAACAACCCAATAAACACTTTCCCTACGGGCCAATTCATCGCTTCTAATTGTTGAGGAATAAAACTAGTTTGAGTAACACCTGGAATGGTATTTACTTCTAGAAAGTAAGGCTGCTCTTTTTGCTCATGCCAGATATAATCCACCCTAACCACACCACAGCAATTAAACAACTCATAAACTTCTTTAGCGTTCTTTTCGATTTGCGTCTTCATCATATTTGAAATACGTGCAGGAGTGATCTCTTCACAGCCGCCAACGGTATATTTTGCTTCGAAATCAAAAAACTCATTCGGGGCGACAACTTCCGTAATTGGCATAGTCATTATTTCCCCTTTCCATCTCACGACACCGATTGTCAACTCTCGACCTGGAATATACTCTTCGACCAACACATCTTCCCCTACCTTAAAAGATTTTTCGATGGCATCTAGAAGCTCATTTTCTGCAATCACCTTAAATGTCCCTAAACTAGATCCGCCATGATTGGGTTTCACAAAAACGGGCAAAGAAACTTGTCTCAAAAGCTGATTCAAACTCAAGTCATCCCCTTTTTTTATTAAAATTGATTTTGCGACAGCGACGCCATTAGCTTCCGCAATAGTATTAGAAACCTTTTTATCAAAAGTAATCGTTGAACATAGTCGGCCACAAGAAGGATAAGGCACACCCACCAAGTCCAAATAACCCTGTATCATCCCATCTTCACCTGGCGTCCCATGAATCAAAATAAAAGCAGCATCAAAATTAACTTCACCCCCATCAACAACGATAGAAAAATCATCTTTATTAATAATTACCTTTTTCCCGGAAGGGCTTAGATAAAACCAAGCTTCTTCTGAAATTACAATTTTATAAAACACATACTTGTCGCTAACCAATTGACTTTCAACGTATTCTGCACTCCTTAAAGAAATTTCAAACTCTCCAGAATACCCTCCTACCAAGAAGGCTATATTTTTTTTATCATCCATTTAAGAATTATTTTGGGATGGATTATTTTTAGTATTAAAAAAGGTCTGCTTCTAAAATATTAATAGAAGCAGACCTTTATATCATTAATCAAACCACTAAGAGCCTTCACTCCTCCGAGTCAATTCATCTCTAATTTCTGCGGCTTTTTCATAATCTTCAGAAGCCACTGTCTTGCCAAGCAACTCATTAAGCTCTGCCACAGTGTAGCCCGTCAAAGACTTTTTAGCGGGCTTTTTCTTCTTTACCTTTTTGGGTTTATCATCTTCGTCGCCAAGGACAATACCAGCTTCAGCCAGTACTTTTTCATAGGTACAAATAGGACATTCAAACCTAACCGCCAAAGCAATTGCGTCAGAAGAACGTGCATCTACTTCAAAAACATCTCCTTTAAAAGAGCAGATTAATTTTGCATAGAAAATGCCATCTACCAAATCACTTATTCGGACTTCTACCAGCTTGATGTCAAAAGTATCCAAAGTATTCTTAAACAAATCATGCGTCAATGGACGCGTAGGCACCATCCCTTCTAAAGCAACAGCAATAGCTTGCGCTTCAGCATTACCAATTACTATCGGCAAGCGGCGGTTTCCATTTTCTTCACCCAAAACCACTGCAAAGTTTTGCGCCTGAGTGACACTTTGCGTAAGCGTGACGATTTCTAGCAATATTTTTTCCATAAAAATCAAGTTAAGCGCAACCCTAGTTACACTATAATTTTACGTGAATTAAATTAGGCCTTTAAGCGTTTGACTGCTTCTGTAAGCTTCGGGACAACTTCAAACAAATCTCCGACGACGCCATAATCAGCCGCCTTAAAGAATGGCGCTTCGGGATCCTTATTAATCACCACGATAGTTTTGGAGTTATTAACCCCTGCTAAGTGCTGAATGGCACCAGAAATACCCATTGCAATATAAAGATTTGGGCGAATAGCAATCCCCGTCTGCCCCACGTGCTCATGATGCGGACGCCAATCCATATCTGCTACTGGACGTGAACAAGCCGTAGAAGCCCCTAGAGCTTCTGCTAATTCCAACAGGACGTTCCAGTTTTCTGGGCCTTTAAGACCACGCCCACCTGATACGACCAATTCGGCTTCTGGCAATGGAATACCTCCTGCCTGCTTTTCCACAGACAGCCTTTTCACTTTGCACGGAGCCAAATCAATATCAATCGTTTCTACATCAACAGCAGCCCCCAACTCTTCTAAAGGAATCGCATTACCCATCAAAGACAATACTTTCTTTTCAGAAGTTATTTTGGTATCAGCAAAAGCCTTTCCCGAAAAAACTGGCTTGCGTACCACAAATCCATTGGACAAGTCAGGCAAAGCACTCACTCCAGACACGACACCCGCATTCAATATAGCGGCGACACGCCCTTGGATTGATTTACCTGTTGATGTAAAAGGCATCACAACCACTTCTGCTCCAATTTTTTCAGCAACATCAGCGACAGCTTTCGCAATATTCTGATTATCAACATCTTCGCCTGCAATATTGTACACCTTTCCTGCTCCGTATTTTCCGAGACTTCCTGCATCAGCTACTGTACCAATGGTCAGAGCGGCACAAGTAGTACCCATTGCGGAAGCTAATTTTGCCCCATAGGTCACAGCTTCTAAAGCTACTTTTTTTAATTGTCCATCAGGACTTTCAGCATATATAAGTATCATTCTTGACTATTTTGTTGGTTAGGATTAAATGACTTTTGCTTCATTGTGCAAAAGATTCACAAGCTCGTCCATATTGTCTGGGTCGATCAATTTGACAGCCGACTTAGCAGGCGGTGTCTCAAAATGAACCACTTCAACCGTATTAGGCACGTCAACCGCAGCAACCACATTGAGCGGCTTCCGACGAGACATCATAATACCCTTCATATTAGGGATTCGTTGTTCTGCAAGACCTTTAGCCGCACTCAAGACAAAAGGAAAATCCACCGAAAGCACTTCTACTCCACCTTCAATATCTCTTTTCAAAGTGGCTGTATTGCCATTTACATCCATGTGCTGAGCCAAAGAGACAAAAGGTAAATCTAGATATTCAGCAACCATCGACGGCACTATGGCACCATTAAAATCAATTGTTTCTTTTCCAAAAAAGATGGCGTCGTACCCTTTATCCTTAGCGTATTCTGCTATTTGCTTGGCGACATAATTCGCGCTAGTTGCTTCTGTATCAATCCTTACAGCATCATCTGCTCCGATGGCTAGACCTTTGCGAATAACGACGTCATTCGTTGCAGGTCCTACATTAAGTATCGTAACAGTACCTTGCCCGACAGCTTCTTTTAACTCCAACGCACGCACCAAAGCATACCATTCGTCATAAGGGTTCATAATAAACTGAACACCATCGGGATTAAAAGCAGTATTGTTATCCTTAAAGGAAATATTAGCGGTCGTGTCAGGAGTCTGACTTATACAAACCAATAGTTTCATAATGAATTATTTTAGGTTTTCTTAGTTTTTGTTGATGTAAGACTGTCAAAAACAAATTAGAGATAAGATTAACGTCAAAATTAACCCTTCAAATCTCCAAAGGGATGCAAAAATAAGAATTTTCAGGCAAAAAAGTACATTTTTTTCATATTCTTTCAAAAAAGTACTATTTCCTATTTTTACGTGTTTTTTTCAGTTTTGTTGTCCTCCTTCTCCTTGCGGAAAATTCCATCACTTTTAGACGCTTTCGCGAAAGCGCTTCAAATCCTTAATCATTGAAACCGCAAGATCTTCATCTTCTAAAGCCCTATCTATCAAATACTTATCTCGCTTACTCACCGTAAATTGATTAAAGACTTGAGTCACTGTCAAATTATTGCTTTGACGCTCCAAAAGATAGACCTTGTCTCCTGCTTTCACCCAACCTTCTTGCAGCACTTTTACATAAATACCTGGACGACTGGCCTCCAAAAATTCTTTGATAATATCTTGATTATCAAATCGAATACCCAATTTATAGCAAGGAATCCTTGGCTGAGTGATTTTCACAATAGCCTCCCCTATCTCCAACACATCACCAATATGCATTTTATTTTCCGCAAGGCCTGCGACGGATAAATTTTCACCAAAAACGCCCCAATTCCAATCCAAATCAGGATATTTTTGCTGCCAAAAATCATAATGATTCGTACTATACAAATAACAAGATTTATCGATTCCCCCATGTGCTTTTTCGTTCATCACAGCATCATCTACAACCCCCGTTTTGGATAAGAAAATAGGCCCTTTGACAGGCTTTTTAAAAATCCCCGTTTGAACCGTTTTCTCCTTCCATGTTATCGTTTGCGGAAGCCCTATATTCGTCGAAATTATCTCCATCAATCAATTTTAAGTGTCTGGGTAGAAAACTAAAATTTTGTTTCTTTGTTCTATTTTCTATGAAAAATAATGCTAAAATTTTCTTAAAAGACTTGGGACTAATTGACTATAAAGAAGCCTGGGAGCACCAAACTAAGCTCCATAAACAGCTCGTTACCAATAAGTTATCTACGACCCCCAATCTTATTCAGCATTTTATTCTGTGCGAGCACCCAGCGGTTTACACGTTGGGCAGAAGTGGTTCAGAAGACCATTTATTGCTTTCGCAAAATGAGCTTTCGCAAAAAGGATATGCCTACTACAAAATTAATCGTGGCGGCGACATCACCCATCACGGCCCAGGCCAAATAGTCGGCTACCCCATCCTAGACCTAGCCTATTTCAAGGAAGATGTCGGTTGGTATGTGCGCTCACTTGAAGAAGTCATCATCAGGACATTGGCGGACTACGAGATTAAAGCGCAGAGAATCGAAAAATTTACAGGCGTCTGGATTGAAGGACAGCCCATGAGAAAAATTGCAGCCATTGGCGTACACATGAGCAGATGGGTCACTTTACACGGTTTTGCCTTGAACATCAACAATGATATCAGCCTTTTTGACCACATCATCCCTTGCGGAATACAAGACCCCAACAAAAGCGTCACTTCCTTAGCCACCGAACTAGGCAAAGAAATCGCCTTGAAGGACGTAAAAAAACGGCTCATTCACCATTTCAGCACTATTTTTGACGTTAAGATTACTATTCCACACCAAAAAACTGAACTAAATGACTAATTCCAAGCCTGTCAACCTATCTAAAACCACCATGACCCAGTTGGTCATGCCCAACGATACCAACCCTTTGGGCAACCTAATGGGCGGCAATTTGCTCCGATGGATGGACATTGCCGCCAGTATTTGTGCAGGCAAGCATTGCGAAAGCTCGGTCGTCACGGTCTCGGTCGATTTAGTATCTTTTGACCAGCCTATTTTGCTCGGCGAAGTCGTCACCCTAGAAGCGAAGGTCACTCGTGCCTTCAACACTTCTGTCGAAGTCAATGTCCAAGTTTTTGCCTCTAACTTCAAAGGGGGCGGAGCTAGAAAATGCAATTCTGCCTATCTTACCTTTGTGGCGCTCAACGAAGACCAATCCACTAAAAAAGTACCGAAGGTACACCCCGTCACCGACGAAGAATTACGCCTTTACGAAGGAGCAATCAGACGTCGCCAAATCCGATTGATTCAAGCTGGAAAATTAGACCCCAAAAATGCGGATGAGATTCGGGAGTTTATTAATCGATGAACTTTAGCGGGTTTAACGGTCCGCAAATTTTCATTTGCAAGCTGTAGAGCCAATTCACGAATTGGCTCCATTAGACACGAATTGGCTCCATTAGACACGAATTGGCTCCATTAGCCACGAATTGGATCCAATAGCCACGAATTGGCTCCAATAGCCACGAATTGGATCCAATAGAGCGCAAGGTTTCCAATAAACACCCACCAATTAAAATTTCTTTTTACTTGACCACCAAGTACCCCTTAACAATGGTTCGGTCATTATTTTGGCAAAAAAGAAGCAACTAACCCCATAAACACTGGCTTTTTTCTATTTATTGCCAATTATGTT
>CAMZKG010000038.1 GCA_947311105.1 uncultured Saprospiraceae bacterium | reverse complement strand
TTTTGCTATTTTTTTATCACGTAGCCCAGCTACGCTTCAAAAAAAATAGCTTCAACATGCACAAAAATGCCTATTTTCTGCCTAAAAATAGGAGCACCTAATCAGTTACTATTATTTTTCTGTTGAATTAACCTATGAATATTATTGTCGCACCACTCAATTGGGGTTTAGGTCATGCCACAAGAATGGTGCCTATTATTCAATCTCTTTTGAAGCAAAAAGTGAACGTACATCTCGCTTCTGATGGGGAAGCCTTGACGGTTTTAAAGCAATCTTTCCCATCCCTGCCCGCTACCGAGTTGCCTTCCTACAATATTCAGTATAAGCACAAAAGTTTGCTGCGCAATAGCTTTTCCCTTTCGGTAAATATGCTTAAAGCTATCCCTAAAGAAAAAAAGGCCATCACCTTTTTAGCGAAAGCAATAAAAGCAGATACAATCATCTCCGATAATAGGTATGGTTGTTACACTAAATTTACCAAAAATATCTTCATTACACACCAACTCAATATCTTGACTGGCAACCTTGCGGAAAAAAGCATTAACACCATCAATCAGCAGTTACTAAAGCCTTTTGACGAAATTTGGGTGCCGGACTATCCAAATTCTCAGAACCTTGCGGGAAAACTCGCTCATAGCTCATCTCTGAAGAAAGTCAAATACATTGGTGGATTATCTCGACTAGAAACCTTTTATACCAAAAACAAAACCATAGACGTGTTAGTCATACTTTCTGGACCTGAGCCCCAGCGTAGTTATTTTGAAGCCATCATTCACCAACAATTTGCCAAGAGCATTCTAAAAATTCTCATCGTTCGGGGCAAGCCCCAAGACACTTCTCCACCTAAACCAAACACCATCAATTATGCATCCACTTCGGAACTATCACAATTGATTGCTACTAGTAAAGTGATTATTTCCCGCTCTGGGTATAGTTCTATTATGGATTATGCCGCACTTGGGTTATTTGCTGCTTTAGATACAAAGATTATTTTTGTGCCGACTCCTGGGCAGCCAGAGCAGATTTACCTTGCGGAAAAATTTATGCAAGATGGCTTAGCTTTGGCGGCTGACCAAGATGAATTTAATTGGAAAATCATCCAGGAAAAACTTAAAACGATGGTACATAAAACTACTTCTTTTCCTGACGATGCACTCCTAGATCGGGTGCTAGCAAATCTCACTCTGGAGAATAAACGGTTTCCTAAATCTTGACCAGGTAAAGCACAACAGAATAAAATCCACCGATGCAGACCTTCTGCCTTTTATCTTTAACAATGCTCAACCAGAGAAGCCCGCAGGGCAAAGTCTCAACCCTCCAAAGCCCGAGTCAAATCATCAGGAGTATCAATTCCAAAGCCTGCATACTCCGATTCCACCATTTTAATTTTTTTCCCATATTCCAGGTAGCGGATAGCTTCGATCATTTCAGTAGCTTCGTTGGGGAGCATAGGTTGTTTGGAGAAATCCAAAAGGGCCCCTTTCCGAAAGGCATACACGCCGATATGTCGAAAGTAATGCCCACCTGAAGTTGTGTTTCTAGGGTAGGGGATAGGCGAGCGAGAAAAGTACATGGCATTATTTTCTTTATCGACGGTGACCTTGACCACATTAGGGTTGATAACATCCTGATGAGATTTTATTTTTTGCATCAGGGAAGCGACGGCTATTTCTTGTTGGGTGTCCTTACGGAAAACATCAATCAAGTCAGCCAAAGGTTTTTTGGTGATAAAAGGTTCATCTCCCTGTACATTGACGACGACATCTACGTCCATACTTTCGATGACTTCAGCGATACGGTCACTTCCTGTTTGGTGGTCTTTACGCGTCATGATGGCTTCGCCGCCTTTGTTTATTATCTCATCAAAAATGATTTTGCTATCTGTTGCAACGATCACATTGTCAAATAGTTGTGTGCTTGCGGCTGCCTGGTGAGTTGTCCAGATAATAGAATCTTCTCCCAGTTTTTTCATCAATTTTCCAGGAAATCGAGTGGAGTCGTATCGAGCAGGAATTACGGCAATTACTTTCACAGTCTTTTTTGTGCAAAGATACTATTTCTTCAGATAATTTTATTTTGTGCAATCGTTCGGTTTGAGAAACCTTGGCAAGCCAAAGCATGAAAGGTGAAAATACGAAGCGAGTAGATTAAAACAGGGGTTTCTTAAACCCAAATAAAAATTTGTGGATTTTCCAAATGAAATGCGTATTGACTTTGCGGATCGGACTCAATAGTTGTCATAGCCAAACCCGCTAACCCCGCTACACCCGTTAAACCGCTAAACCCATTAAACCCGTTAAACCGCTATACCGCTACACCCATTAAACCGCTACACCCATTAAACCCGCTAACCCCGCTAACCCCGCTACACCCGTTACACCCGCTAAACCGCTAAACCGCTAACCCCGTTAAACCGCTACACCCGTTAAACCGCTACACCCGTTAAACCGCTAAACCGCTAACCCCGTTAAACCGCTAACCCCGTTAAACCGCTAACCCCGTTAAACCGTTAAGCCGCTAACCCCGTTAAACCGCTACACCCCGTTAAACCGCTACACCCGTTAAACCGCTAAACCGTTAACCCCGTTAACCCCGCTAAATCTGCCCCATTTCCATTCCCAGCAAAAGAAACGACGCCATCGACAATTTCCACCCCTTCGGCAGGATCTTTTTTTAATAAAAGAGCGCCATCCAAATCAGCAATATCCAAAAAGGGTAGAAGTTGGGCAATGGCACTGATTCCGATAGACGATTCCACCATACAACCGACCATGACCTGAAGTCCAAGTTGTCGAGCTTCTTTAACCATTCGGCGAGCGGGGGTGATGCCGCCGCATTTGGGTAGTTTGATATTGACCCCATGAAACAGGTTTTTTGCTTTAGCAATATCTTCTTCTGTTTGGCAGCTTTCGTCTGCAAAAATGGGTAAGACAGATTCTACAAACAATTGTTTCATCCCATCCATATCATCGACGGCTAAAGGTTGTTCGATAAAGGAAACGCCAAGATTTTTGAGTTTGGGGGCGAGTTCAAGAGTTTGGTGGACTGTCCACGCTGCATTCGCATCCACTCTTAAATCCGCTTCGGTATGTTGGCGGATAAGTTCAACTGTTTCGATGGCTTTTTCAGGGCCTAATTTTATTTTGTAGGCAGGCCAAGGGTTCTCTTGAATTTTTTGGAGCAATTGCTCAGGCGAAGAAAGCCCAATCGTGTAATTAGTGATGGGCAAGTGCTCATTTTTACCACCGATGTATTGCCAAGTAGGGATTTGATGTATCTTGCCATACAAGTCATAAGCCGCTTGATCTATGGCGCTCAATAGAAAAGGATGAATTTTTTTTTGCGCAAGCCAAACCCACAATTCTTCGGGAGTAGAAAGCTTTTTTTCCGCAAGGGTATCTCTAACTCGCATCGCTTCATCTGCTAGAGCCTGAACCGTCACCCCATAATAAAAAATCGCAGGCGCTTCACCATATCCCGAATACCCATCTTGTTGAAGCTCAACGATTAAGGAAGGTTGGCTATCCCTAGTTCCTTTTGAAATAGTAAACGGGTGCTTCAAGATATGGTCAAAGCGATGGGCGATTAATAGCATTATTTTACGGGCGATTCAAGGTAAACTAACTCACGCGAAGTAGTGTCAAATTTTGCCATAATACCTATGGGGATAGTCACTTGGTCTTTGATGTGACCTATCGGAAATCCATAAAAAACAGGGATGCCTAGCGTACCCAAACGATCCCGAAGAACTTCTTCCAAAGTCCAAGAATCTTCTGTGTTTTTGGTCTCACAATCTTCAAAAATACCTAAAAGGATACCGGATGCTTTCGCTAAATTAGTTGTTGCCAGTAACTGTGTAAGCATTCGGTCAATGCGATAGGGCTTTTCTCCAATGTCTTCGATAAATGCAATTTTGCCTTTAAAGTCAGGTAGCAAGCCCGTGCCAGCCATGGAGCTTAACAAAGTGAGATTGCCCCCAGCTAAGCGCCCTTTCATGTGGCCAGGCGTGATGACTTGTTGGCGAAAAGCATCTGAAGAGTTGCCTTGATTAGCATTTCCGATTGTTACACTAAGCTTGACATGTCCTTCAAAAAGTACCTTTTGGAGATACTCTTGATTGTATTCTGTAAAGTCAGAAGAGCCCACTGGGCCATGAAATCCCACGACACCACTTCGGGCAAAAATAGCATTCGTCAGTGCCGTAATATCACTATAACCAATCAGAATTTTTGCTTTTTTCCGAATCATCTTATAGTTGAGTTGCGAAATGATACGGGTCGTCCCATATCCACCACGTACCGCCCAAATTGCTTTGATACTGTCTTCTTCATACATCCGATGAAGGTCAGAAAGTCGTTTTTCATCGCTACCAGCCAAAAAACCAGTCTTTTCGTGGGCATAAGTACCTACGGAGACCTGTAAGCCAAGGCTTTCGAGATTAAAGATGGCCTTCTCAAATTTTTCTTGGGAAGCGGCACTCGCAGGTGCAATCAAACCAACCTTGTCGCCTTTTTGAAGACGGGGTGGCTTTTTGATTTTTATCCCATAAGGTCCGCCTATGACGGGAAGGTTTTGTTGGGGGGCTAATAACAAGGGGGCTCCAAGTATTAGTTTGTTAAATTTCCTTCTGTCCATTATGTTGATTTTAAGTTATTAACCACAATTTAGCTGTTTTTAGTACATAAAACCAGTTGATATCGTGGCATTAAACTTTCGTTAAGTTTTATTTGGGGTTAAACTCAATGCGTGTGCAAGATAATAACTATTTTTGTTGTCCTTGCTTGATTTTGCAACTTTATGTGCAGAAAAATTATTATTATCATAGCTAAGGCGATGGGAAGACTCCGAAGACCGCATAAATAAAGGCTATTTCCTTTGTTTGTCCAAATATCAATTATGAAAAGAAATAGAAAAGGAATCAAAGCGACAGATTGGAATCTTAGCGAAAAGAAGAGCCAATTGCTCCGAGAAACAGAATATGCCGTGTTGGTAGGGGCTATTTTGGACAATCAGACGGAAGAGCAAGTACAAGAGTATCTAGATGAGCTGGAGTTTTTGGCGTTGACTGCAGGCGCAAAGACGATAAAGAGATTTACGCAAAAAATGCATCACCCTGACTCTAGAACTTTTATCCGTAAGGGTAAGTTAGAAGAAATTGCGGACTACGTGGAAGCTCATGAAGAGATTACCTTGGTGCTTTTTGATGATGACCTTTCGGGAAAACAAGTCCACAATGTCGAAGAAGTACTTAAAGTGAAAATTTTGGATCGGAGTTCTTTGATTCTGGATATTTTTGCTGATCGGGCGCAGACTGCTCAAGCTAAGACGCAGGTAGAGCTTGCGCAAATGCAATACTTACTCCCTAGATTAAGGGGAATGTGGACGCACTTGGAGCGCCAAAAAGGGGGGATAGGTATGCGCGGTCCTGGTGAAAAAGAAATCGAAACGGATAGACGTATCGTCCGTGATAAAATCGCTGCCCTAAAAAAAGAACTAAAAGTCATCGACAAACAAGATCGTACCCGACGTAAAAATCGGGGGCAGTTGATTCGGGTTTCTTTAGTTGGTTATACCAATGTCGGCAAATCAACCATCCTTAACCTTTTGTCTAAGTCCAAAGTCTTTGCAGAAAATAAGCTTTTTGCCACACTCGATACCACTGTGCGCAAAATCGCTTGGCAAGGTGTGCCTTTTTTGATGGCGGATACCGTGGGGTTTATACGAAAATTGCCCCACCATTTGATCGAGAGTTTTAACTCGACCTTGGACGAAGTTCGCGAAAGTGACATCCTTTTGCATGTGGTGGACATTGCTCACCCTCAATATGAAGACCACATAAAAACCGTGAATAATACCTTGTTGGAGTTAGGCGTGAAAGACAAACCTACCATATTGATAGGCAATAAGATAGACTTATATCGCAAACGTTATTTTGACGATTACCTGGATCATCAAACTCGTAATGAACTAGAAGATGCCCTCCTAGAAAATCTAAAAAATACTTACCAATCTGATGTCATCTTTATCTCCGCTCAAGAAAAAGAAAATATTGATGAATTTCGGGAAAAATTAACACTCCTAGTCAAACAACAATATGTGATTCAGTATCCTTATATGGCTAAACGGTGGTGAGTGAAAAAGCACTTAGGAGGGCAAGTTCTCTACTCATTTTATCGTATACCGTATCTGAAGCCCAAGATCAGTACGTAATCGACTGTCAATCAAGTCATTACCCGATCCAATTTCGTTTTGATTGTTTAATAAAGTTGCTGCCCATCTAAGTTCAAAAGTCCATGGGCGGAAAGGACGATAGCGAATATTAATGTAAGAGCGCATCCCTTTTTCATAATAGGACGGAATTGAAAATGAATAAAGCATATTGTTTTCGTAGGCATAGATTCCGGTAGCATAACTATCCGTATCAAAAAAAGCAACCCTAGCCGTCAAGGAGATAGGGCTCTCCCAAGGATGATAAATAATGTCCTGATAAAGCAAAAATCCAGACTCGAGTTCTTCGATACCAGGCAATGCCAATCTAGACCATTCTGCTCGAGTACGTAGTTGCAAGCTACGATTTAGTTTTTTGGAAAAATGAATCCGATAACGATATAAACTTTTGTAACCCAACCGATGTATGGCTTCAGTCCCTTTCGGCAAATTGGTCTCTTTGACTTCTTTTCGCGCTTGGACGTACAATTCCAAGTTTCTACGCAAGTAGTATCGTACCCGAATCAATGATTCACTACCAGAAGAAGGTGCATCCACTTTAAAGCGCAACCAAGGATGACGCCAGACATCGTGATACATTGATATTGTCCATTTGCGAATAGGCTTGATATCTAAGCCTACGTATAGACCTTGTTCATTAATGGTGCCATTGGTCTCGGCAAAAGAAGCGGAATGCAGCGACTCATATCCTTTCGGAAAATGTCGATATAGTATGGCTAAATCCGTGTACCTGGTTAGACCCGTCAACATGCCCGCTACATGCGCCGAAGTACCTTTTTGGTCAATGGCAGATTCCCCAAAAAAGTAAAATTTGCGCAAGCTAAACGAATAGTCAATACTATTATTAAATAATTGATTGCCCTGAAAATAAAATCGATTGTAAACTTTAGGCTTTCTGCGTAGGCTCGCACTTAGATGCTCATACAATGAATTAAAGGTCACTTGCCATTTGCGGGATTTTCGGCGCAAGACGCCCCCAATAATGGTATTCTTGATGGCATGTTTATCTTCTATTTCGCTCTCTGTACGGTGAAGCCCAGAGATGAGCAAGCTAGACACAAATACTTCATTTTCAGGGTCTAAAGTATCCACTTCTGTTACATTCGCATCATTTCGTTGATAGGATGCAAAGGCAGTAAATTCTATTTTTTTATTTATTTTTATTGTCGTAGCAGCTCCCCTTAAAAACTGCGCTTCTCGGACAGAAGCAAAAGGACGTAACACAGGAGAGCTTCGGCGGATACTGGTCACAAATGCACTTTTGCCAGGCGCAAATCCAGAATAATAAATTAAACCTTGTCCCATGTTAAGCTGATAATCTCCTAAGGCAATCGCTTTGAAAACAGGATGAATCCTATCCGCAAAAAAATGAAAAGAATAAAAATCAAAACCGTTTTTGTTGTTTTGAGTAAAGAAGGGCTCGCCTGGGTCTTTTTCTGCCGTAAGCCCATAGCTAAGTCGATTGTCGTATTGATAGCGATACCTAAAATAATATCGATTGGGGTCGCCTAAATAGGTTGGTTCCAACGAATCTGCTTGGGCGACATAGCCTTTGCGCAAGGGGAGTGTGCGGTTCCACCGAAACAGCAATTGATTTTTTCCGCCAGTAAAAAGCTCTTTCCTACTAATATGGTAGTCCTTGAAGTCTGCTTGGACTTGCACAAAAGGCAATATATTACGAATAGTTTCGAGATCGAGCTGGTGGACGGATTGTAATTCATAGATGGATATAAAGTCTCCATTTAAGTCTCGGTGGCGTAGGATGTTTTGGATTTGGATATCTGAAAGCAACCTAAGCGACTGCAAATCTGCTTCATCGGCGTGATTAAGGTCTAAAGGTCTTTGCCGAAAGGCTTCCAGTGCATCAAAAATAGTATTGTCATCGACACTTTCGGTCTCGGAATCTTCGGCAACATTCTCTAGCAGATCGGTTGCGCCTTGCGGAATAGAGTCAACCTGCGCCACTAACAGCAAAGGCCAAAAAACTAGAAAAGTAATTAGTATTTTATTCCAATTCATGTACTCCAATTGATTGTTGCTAGTAACCCGATTGCCCGATTGCTAGACACCCGAACGGTCGTTCGGCTCAACATTCCAGCAAGTAACCCGATTGCTAGACACCCGAACGGCCGTTCGGCTCAACTAGCGTTCAGTAACTAGTAAAAAAGGCAAGATACGATTCCATTTAGAACAAATGAAAAAAAAACGCTATTTTTGCCATCGAATTCCAAATTTTTTCAATAAAGCTATTTTAGCTCAAAACTGTTCCGATGAGTAATACCCGATTCTCCGCAATTGATATTCTATTGAACCGCTCCACATTGGACATGCCTTATCAAGATAAACCGACGCCCCAAGTGTCCAGTATTTTTGGTCAGAATGTGTTCAATGATCAGGCAATGGCTCGGTTTATGACGAAAGCGACTTACAATAAGGTGAAGTCCGCTATAAGTACTGGCAAAAAGCTAGATATGAAAACAGCGGGTATGGTCGCAGAAGCCATGCAAAAATGGGCAATGGAGAAGGGGGCGACACACTTTGCCCATTGGTTTCAGCCACTAACAGGGCGTACTGCCGAAAAACATGATTCCTTTTTTGACTTGACTCCTGGAGATGGGCAAGTGATAGAGCGCTTCTCCGCGAAAGATTTGGCGCAGCAAGAGCCTGACGGTTCTAGTTTTCCTGGTGGTGGACTACGTACAACCTTTGAAGCGCGTGGATATACAGCATGGGATCCTTCGTCGCCGGCATTTATATATGAAGTTGGGCAGGGCAAGACGCTATGTGTACCGACTATTTTTGTGACTTATTCGGGAGAATCTTTGGATTATAAGTTGCCTTTACTGAAATCTAAAGCGTTTTTAGAAGCTGCTGCCTTACCCGTTATTCAGTTATTTGACAAAAAAGCGAAAAAGATTATTACTACGCTAGGGTGGGAGCAAGAGTTTTTTGTGGTGGATGAAGCCCTCTATAATGCAAGACCTGATTTGATGGCAACAGGGCGTACTTTGTTGGGTAGAGCTTCTTCTAAAGGGCAGATGTTGGATGACCACTATTTTGGTTCTATCCCTAGTCGCGTTTTTACGTATATGCGCGATTTGGAGATGGAGTGCTACAAGCTCGGTATTCCAGTCCGAACTCGGCACAATGAAGTGGCTCCCTCGCAATTTGAATTTGCGCCCGTTTTTGAAGAAGTCAATTTGGCCGTTGACCACAACCAATTATTGATGGATTTGATGGAGAGAGTGGCCGAGCGGCACAAGCTAAAAGTACTATTGCACGAAAAACCCTACAAAGATGTCAATGGCTCAGGTAAGCACAATAACTGGTCAATGGCAACGGATACAGGGACTAATTTGCTTTCTCCAGGGGATGTTCCTGGCAAAAATTTACGTTTCTTGACCTTCTTCGTTAATACGATCAAGGCGGTTTATGACCATGCAGATTTGTTGAGAGCGACGGTAGCTTCTGCTTCCAATGACCATCGTTTGGGTGCGCAGGAAGCACCGCCAGCCATTATTTCGGTATTTGTGGGTAGCCAATTGACGGAAGTCCTTGAAAATATCATAAAGGGCAAGAGCTCGCAAGAAAATGTACAAAAAGTATTGGGTTTATTGGAGCGATTGCCTGATTTGAATCTGGACTCTACCGACCGAAATCGGACATCTCCTTTTGCCTTTACAGGAAATAAATTTGAGATTCGGATGGTCGGTTCTTCTATGAACTGTGCTTCGCCAATGCTTGCGCTAAATACGATGGTTGGTAAGCAATTGAATACTTTTTATGATGATTTGCAAAAACTATTAGCCAAAGGCAAAAAGCAAAATGAAGCCATCTTGTCGCTTCTTGCAAAATACCTAAAGGCTTCTAAGAATATCCTTTTTGAAGGCAATAACTATGGTATCGAATGGACTAAAGAAGCTAAAAAACGGGGGTTAAGCAACAATCCATCCACTCCAGATGCCTTACAAGCCTTCAATGAAGCCAAAGTAAAAAAGCTTTTTAGCGAAAGCGGAGTATTCTCTAATCGTGAGCTAAAAGCACATTACAATACCATGATGGAGAATTATATCTCCAGATTAACTATCGAATCCACTAAATTGGCTCACCTTTGCTACGAATATGTACTTCCTGCAGGGATTCAGCAGCAAAGTATCCTTGCGGAAAATATCGCCGCTCTTAAAAATGTAGGATTTAAATCTAGTAGCATCAAGGCTCAAATGGATATTTTGCGCAAGCTAAATACGGCCATTAATAAAATCCATGTTGATAGTCAAAAATTGGAAAAATTAAAAGCAAAAAGCCATACCAATGCTGAACATCATGCGGAGATTTGTAAAACGAAGATCAAGCCGTTAATGGAAAATATTAGGACGAATGCGGAGATTATTGAGTTTTATGTCGATGATAACCTTTGGCCTTTGCCTAAATATCGGGAGTTGTTGTTTTTGAGATAGGACGCTGTTGGTGCGGGCTTTGGTGCGCTCGCTTCGCTCGCTGTTGGTCTTTGGTGCTGCCGCAGCGACATACATCGGCGACATACATTTACGACATACATCTACGACATACATTTACGACATACATCTACGACATACATCTACGACATACATCGGCGACGTGTACGCAACTCGCTACTCACTTCTAGTAACTCGATTGCTAGACACCCGAACGGCCGTTCAGCTCGACATCCCGCACACTCACTTCTAGTAACTCGATTGCTAGACACCCGAACGGCCGTTCGGCTCGACATCCCGCACACTAGCTTCTAGTAACTCGATTGCTAGACACCCGAACGGCCGTTC
>CAMZKG010000037.1 GCA_947311105.1 uncultured Saprospiraceae bacterium | reverse complement strand
GCAAAACTTTATTTGGTTCAATTGTGCAATCGTGCAATTGTTCAACTGAAACCAGCCAAAAAATTGGTCTCACAGAATAAAATTTTGCGAAATCTCTAAATAAAAAAGGACATTGACTTTTCGGAGTGGACTCAAACCTGAATAGTTCACTCCATCCTTTTTCCACATTTTTCAAAGTTACTAACAAAGAAAAAAAGAAGCAAAAAAAGAAATATGATGATAATGATGAATCATCATTAAATTCTTTAATGCAAATCTAAAGGTTAAACTTAAGTACCCAAACAGAAATAAACTATAAAAGCCACAAGGTGTTAAGCCTTTTAGAATGTCCCAAATGGAATACAAAGCATACGGCATAAGACATCACGGCCCAGGCTCTTCGGACGCCTTGCAAATCGCTTTGCGCAAGCAAAAACCCGATTGCATTATCATTGAAGGTCCTGCCGATGCGGAATCCTGTATCCCTATTGTGGCAGATGCAAAGCTACGTCCACCCACAGCTATTTTGGTATATCGTAAAAAAGAAATCTCAACGGCCGCCTACTTCCCTTTTACCGAATATTCGCCTGAGTGGCTTGCGCTAAAATACAGTGTGAAAAATAAAGTGGAAGCTCGATTTATGGACTTGCCGCAAGCCTTGCAATTTGAATTGGAAGATAGAAAACAAAAGGGCATCCAAACAAGTCTATTTTCTGCAAAATTTGATGAACCCATCGATACGAGTCAATTAGCAGCCGACCCTATGCGATTTATCGCCCAATTAGCAGGATATGACGATGTAGAACGATGGTGGGAAGTTACTTTTGAGCACACAGGATCTTCAGAAGAAATATTTCCTATCATCAGCCGCATGATTCACGAATTGCGAGCTGCGCAGCCCCAACAAAGCCTAGAAACCACTTTTAGAGAAGCCTATATGCGGACTCGAATCCGCCAAACCATCAATGATGGTTTTCAAAATATAGCGGTTATTTGTGGGGCTTGGCACCTACCGGCTTTGGAAGATTTAAGCCTTTTTCCCGCAAGGGATGACAAAAAATTATTACGTGGCCTAAAAACCAAATTAAAAACAGAAGCCATCTGGATTCCTTGGAGTTATGAGCGAATGACGCGCATACAATATGGCGCTGGGGTCACTTCTCCTGCTTGGTACGAATTATTATTCAAAAAGAAAGACCAAGCCGCCGTTTACTGGATGGCCAAAGTCGCATCCTTGCTCCGTAAAAAAGATTTCGTGGTAAGTTCTTCGGCGACTATCGAAGCAATACGACTCGCCAATACTTTGGCAACCATGCGTGGGCTAGCAATACCAGGACTTAAAGAACTTCAAAATGCCGCCATCTCCGTCATCTGTAATGGCGAAATGGCACCCATGGCATTAATTGCCCATAAATTAATCGTCGGAAATAAAGTAGGCAAAGTCCCTGATAGCCAAATTATTTCGCCTTTACAAAAAGATTTGGTCGCCAGAATCAAGAAAGCTAGATTAACTAAGTTTTTTAACTCCAGCGAGCCCGCCACCAAAAAATTAGATTTACGGGTCACTTCCAACATGGATGCAAGCATACTACTCCACCAGATGCTGTTGCTAGAAATCCCATGGGGGAAAAAAAATAAAGGGCCCAAAGGCCAAACAGGCTCTTTTGCGGAATATTGGCGGCTGAAATGGCGCCCTGACTACATGATTCGGGTCATTGATGCCGGTATGTGGGGCAAAACCATTGTGAAAGCAGCAAGTACCAAAGCTTTACATCAGTTGCAACAATTTCAAAAACCCGATGAGATTGCTCGCTTACTAACGCTTTGTCTGAATGGCAATTTGAACCAAACATCTGTCAAAGTGATTGACAAGCTAGAAGATGTCGCCGCCTTATCCACAGATGTATTTAGCTTGATGGAAACATTGACGCCTATTTTTCAAGTCCTAAAATATGGCTCAACACGCAATATCCCGGTGGATGCTCTTCAAATTTTTGTGGAACGGATTGGGCCAAGGATTTTTGCGATGCTACTAGGAGCTTGTGTCGGCAAAAATGATGAAGCCGCCCGAACTATCTACCCAAAAATAATTACTTTTCACCAAGGGCTTACGAGTTGGGACGATGCAGACTTGCTCAATGGATGGTTTCAAGCATTGGAAAAAGTGATGCATGGCGGGGGAGTACCCCATTATTTGTCAGGAGCTATTTTGCGATTGCTATTTGACAAGGGGCGTGTACAATTTGATGAGATCGTGATGCGGATGTCGTATGCCCTTTCGGAAAAGCGAGAGCCCATTCGGGCAGTCAATTGGCTAGAAGGCTTTTTGATTGGCAGCGGATTAATTTTTGTCTATCACCAAAAGCTTTGGGACATCATCAATGGCTGGGTAAAGTCACTATCCGAAGAGCGTTTTCAAGAGATTCTGCCCTTATTACGCCGAGCTTTCGCAAATTATGAACCAGCCGAGCGACGCAAGCTATTGAAAAAAGTAAAAGAAATTGCCCGTCCACCTATGCCAAAAACGCCTATTTTGGACAATCCAGATGTTTGGGCTTTGGCTAAAAAGTTATTGGGAAGTTGAAGGAGTTAAAAGTTGAATCGCTTGTCCTGTAGGTCTCAATTTTAACAATAATTTTAGGCTAGTTTCCGTTGAACAACCCTTCAAGTGTTGAGTCCACTCCGAAAAGACGATGTCCTTTTTTATTTGGAGATTCCGCAAAATTTTATTTTGTGCTATCAATTTTAGGCTGGTTTCAGTTGAACCATTGCACGATTGCACAAAATAAAGTCCTGCATCTCTCAGGTTAACGAAGAGAAGGGGACTCTTCCCCAGCATGAATATAAAGCCGGACAATCAAAGCAGCCGACACAAAGAAGAAAGAGCCAATTTTATCGGTCTCAATGACATCATTGACGATTAATAGCGAACAAATAGCCAAAAAAGTAAGGATATTTGCCATGATACGCCGTTTGATTTTAGGGTCTTTCGACAAATGGTAGGCGCGTTCTCCTGTGATAATTATGCTTAGCATCAGCAAAACAAAAATAAGCATGCCAGGGATACCTTGTTCTACCGCCGTCATTAAAAAATAACAATGTACCCCGGACTTTTCAGGATTATCACTTACGTAAGTCTTAAACATGTGGAGTGTATAAGGCTGATAAAAGCTATAGAAATTTCCTGGACCAAAACCCATATAGGGATGGTCAGAAGTCATTCTAAATGCCGCCACCCAGCGATAGACCCGCTCCATCACAGAGATATCTTCCAAGTTATAAGTAGCTTCGACTAAATCATCAAATTCCGTGTTAGAAATGGTGCGTTCAAAATTTGGCGCATAATCTAAATAGTGATTATCTTGAACTATCCAACGTACACCAATTGTACTGACTATAACGGCAAGCAACAAGGCATATTTGAGTACATTAAATCGGATGAGCCAGTACGAGCCAATGAGCGCAACCACCGATACATAAGCCGCCCGTGTATAAGAAAATTTGATAGCAACCAAAAATAAAACAATAAGCCCTATCATCAACCACCAGAAGGCGGAGCGACGTTTGAAAAAAGCCAAACTTTCCCAGATATAGGGAAGAAACAGCGTTAAAATCGAAGCATAGATAACGTGGTTGGGGTAAAATGGACCAAGCACCCAGTTAATATCATCAAAGCTAAACCCAAAAGCACTATGCCTAACCATAACATAAATGATGGTCAAACTTATGCCTGTTAGCGCAGAAAAAAGCCAAATCTTATAGACTTTTTCTCGGTACAACAATTTTGCCGCAAGGAAATAAAAAGGGAGCACATACCAAATTTTTGCTGCCAAAAACTTTGCAGAAAAGGAAAATTGCTCCGATGTCAATGTCGTAATAAACGTCCAGCCCAAATGCAAGAATAACAATAGACTCACAGGATGAGTAATGAACTTAAAGGACATCTTTCGATAATTCCCTAAAAAATAAACCACAGAGATCCCTGCTAAAAGAATGGTTATTGGCTCCGTAGGAAGATCTATTGAGCTACTCCCAACACCTACGTTGATCGAAAATGGAATAGAAAAAAAAAGCAAATAATAGAGCTTTTTATAATCGACAATCGTAACGTAAATACCAAATAAAACTGCTGGAAATAGAACAAAAATAGGCGCATCTAACAGCACGGCACCGCCACTCCCAATCAGGATGGCTATAACCAAAACCCACCATAATCTATTCGGTGCTGACGCTATTTGTTGGGTGTTAGGCACCTTTGATTCTTTTTAAATCAATTTTGCCAATATTTTCAAACAGCAAAGCCCCAAGTGCGCTAAAAATAAAAGCAGCCAATGTTGCCGCAAGAACTAAGATGCTTCTTCTTGGTCGTGACTTAACCTTTGGAATTTCGCCTTTTTCCGCAAGGATGATAGTCGGTGCATTACTTGCATAAACGGTATTAATCTGCCGAAGCTTCTCTTTTTCATCATCCAATTGTCTAGAGAGTCGTTCGTGTCGCATCATCAATACTTCCGTGGCTGCCATGCCTTCTCTAAGGAGTTTCAAAGAGAACATAGAATTACCTTCGTTGCCCAATACCGCTTGTAATTTCTTTTCTAAAGAAGCAACTTTGGCAGTCAGTACCTGTACGGTATCCCGCTGTTTTGGCATCGTCCTGTATTTTGCCAGTGCCGCTCGAGTACCCGCTAACTCTGACTCCGCCTGTGTCGCCAATGTTGAGAGTAGCTCCCCTTGGGATTCCAAGTCAAAAATATTGTAACGCTTCCGCAAAGCTTGCAAGCTATCGGAAATCATGGCCAATTCAACCGTTTTCTCCTGAATACTTCCTTTGTACAGTTCGATTCGTTGCTTTTGGCTAGACTTTAGTAGGTTCAGTGTAATTTTTCCAATTTGGTTTCTTGCCGCGTTAGCAAGGGCGGCCGCATATTCTGGCTCTTTGTCTTCAAAGGATAAAGAAATCGCATCAAATTTTGTTTTTAGTACTTCAAGATTGGATCTAAATTTCTTCTCCAATTTAAATTGTTGCTTAGGAGTATTCACTTTCATATCATAATACTCGGCGATATGGAAGGAATCTATCAAAAACTGAATAAGCTCCGAAGAGGACGCTATCGTGAGCAATCTGTCATTGTCAAAGTCATCGCCATAGAAGCGAGTGGCCTTATTGGTGAGTCCAAATACTTGTTCGGGTTTATTGATATCGGTACTTGCCGCAAAAAATATAGTGGTAGATTTGTAGTAATTAGAAAGAGTCAAAGATAACAGGACGCTACCTATCGCAACGGCCGCTGTTGTCCAGATAATCTTTTTTCGCCATTTCCATAAAACGGCAAGCACATCAACCAAGCTATCTTGTGAATTCATTTATTGAGTTTTAAGCTGCAAAGCTACGGAAGCAAATCGTTTGTACCCAATGACTAACGGTTTTTTAATAATTTTATTAAGCCTTGCGGCGAAAACAAACCCAATACAATGGAAAGCAGAATGCTCAAACTACTACTAGCTAAAAATAGTAGTATCCAATTGACGCTCATTTCACTTAGACCGTAGCTTCCCAAAACACTTAAAATGAGTAGCCCAACTATCTGCAAACTCGTTTTATATGTTATTCCCAAAAGTGCCGTCTGTGCCAATAGTCGGTATTGATACAAGGTGACAAACCATTGTGTCGTTGCTGCTACCATCGCAGCACCGACTGCTCCATACTTGGGAATTAGCAATAAATTAAGCCCGAGATTAAGCAATACAGCCACAAAATACATGATATTTAATCGTTTGATGGCTCCTGCCGCAATCAATAATACCCCATTCACACTCGACCACATCAAAGCTAATAGACCAACCATCAAGAACCCTAATACATCAGCTGCATATTGATTGCCTTCTGTATATAGCAGCCGCATAATAGGCAACCTATACATAATAACAGGAACAGCTACCGCAACACCAACCACCCACATCATCTTAATAACCAAGTCTGATAATGCTGCCGTAGGTGCTTTTTCTTTGATTTGACGGACAAACATCGGCAACAAAAAAGAACTAATCAATAAGCCTACCATCGTACCCGCATCCATGAGCCGAAAGGCAGAAGCATAGATGCCTGTCTCCTTTTCTGAGATGATTTGCGAAAGCATGACGCTATCTATCCGGCTGTAAATAGCCATCAATAGTCCAAGCACAGCATAAGGCCGACTTTCTTTGATGATGACCAGCAAAAAAGGCCAATTTAATCGGATACGGGGAATATCGATTTTTTTGTAAAGGAAGGCTAGACCAGCTACGGCAGTCAAGAGTAAGGCAAAAAATTGCCCCCAAGCAAACCATTCCATCTGAAAATTTTGCCGAAAGGCAGGAACCCAAATTAATGACCCAATAATGACTATCATCAAAAACTTATCCAATACCGAAAAAATACTATCCAATCGATAAAAACCTAAAGCGGAGACATTGGAGCGCAAATAATAGATGAGTGCGACAAGGATTTGATTCAGCCCAATAGTGATTAAAAGGTTTTTTGATAAAACCCAATAGCCTAGCATCCATCCAAACAACAAAAAAGCCATCATAAACACAAAGCCTAAAATAGCCTTAAAAACTAGAATATTCGGTAGGTATTTGGGGAGTAATTGGCGATGTTGGGCGATGTGTTTATTATTGAAGTTTTGGATACCAAAGTCATTGATAATCTGAAAAAGGTAGGCTAGATTAAGAATAGCAAAATAGGCCCCATATTCCGCTTGTCCCACTAAATTTTGGACATTTCTATCAATGCCAAAGATGAAAAACACCTTTATCAGGACATTTAGTCCCACGACCAACACCACATTGATTAAAAATTCTCGCTTCATATAGACCAACAAAGGTCAGGTTAATTCCCCAAAAGAACAAATCTCCTTTTACCGTCTGCTAAAGCAGACGGCAAAAAGAAAAAAATGGGTAATTATAGCAATATATTCAATGTTTTTATTATCTTTGTGATAAGGTCTCCTAAGTTTGGAGCCGATTGAAATTAAAAACTAAACAAAATGCTAGGATTCTTAAAAAAACTATTCGGCTCAGGGAAGGATGCCGTTAATAAGGCCGCTAATGTAGCAGGTGATTTAAAAGACTCTGTTGTTGACAAAGCAGGTGATGCACTGGATGGCGCAAGTGACCTGGCAGGAAAAGTAAAAGACACCGCAGGCGATGTAGTCAGTGGGGTAGTGGACAAGGCGGGGGACGCCTTAGAAGGCGCTGGAGACATTGCAGGTAAAGTAAAAGATACTGTTGTGGATAAAGCAAGCGACCTAGTCGAAGGCGCAAGCGATATTGCAGGCAAGGTGAAAGACTCTGCAAGCGATGTAGTCAGTGGCGTAGTGGACAAGGCGGGGGACGTCTTGGAAGGCGCTGGAGACATTGCGGGTAATATTAAAGATACTGTTGTGGATAAAGCTGGCGACCTAGTCGATGGCGCAAGCGATATTGCAGGCAAGGTCAAAGACACCGCAGGCGATGTAGTCAGTGGCGTAGTGGACAAGGCGGGGGACGCCTTGGAAGGCGCTGGAGACATTGCGGGTAATATTAAAGATACTGCGGGCGGCGTCGTCAGCGGCGTGGTTGAAAAGGCAGGCGACTTAGTCGAAGGCGCTGGAGATTTGGCAAGTAAGGCCAAAGATGCCGTAACAGACAATAAGCTATTTGACGAAGCTAAGGACGCCCTAGGCTCCATAAAGGATAGCGTCTCCGATAAGATTTATGATGCTAAAGATGCCGTTGATGATGTCATTGACGGTGATGCGTAAGCACTTTCGCAAAATTTTATTAAAGCCCTTTCGGATTCGGAAGGGCTTTTCTTTTTTACCATTAGAATTTATATCTAGTAATCTAGCAAACCTTTCCAAAATATTTTAGACCTTCGCAGCATGCTTAAAGCCTGTGCAAAACTAATCTCTTACCTTTTTCACCCATTGATTGTAATGAGTTATGGTCTCATCATGCTACTCATCATCAACCCCTACATGTTTGGGTATAGCACGCCAACAGGCGGTGACAAGTTACTTTTAGTCGTTTTCATGTCTTCTTTTATCTTGCCCGCTTTCGCCGCAGTGATGATGAAGTTTACGGGCCTGATCCCTTCTTTAGAAATGACCAAAGATAAGATGGATCGAGTCGGCCCATTGATTGTGACCAGTATTTTTTATTTATGGCTTGCGCGAAATTTCTACGAGCACCCTTCTATTCCACCGATTTTTAGCTTTTACGTACTAGGTGCGACTATTTCCCTGCTCGTCGCTTTTTTCATCAATTTATTCAAAAAATTAAGTCTTCATGGTGTCGGCATGGGTGGCTGGTTGATGCTAACCATATTTATGTTTAAGTACTTTGATTTTGATGCTTTCTCCATTAACCTAGGGGACTATTCCTATAATATTGGCTTAAATTATTGGTTGTTTTTGGTCTTATTACTTTCGGGTATGGTCGGGACTGCCCGTTTGGCGCTAAAGGCGCATCAGCTTAATGAAGTGTCTATTGGTTTTATTGTCGGAATGTTGGGGCAAATTGTGGCTTTTCGGCTTCTTTTTTGAAGTAAGATGGGCTTTAGCCCGTCTACAAATCAATACAATAGATAGGCACCAATTTCAACAATGATTAAAGATCACCGAGTAAACAACCAAACATCCCCCCCAGACAAGTCCGCATTAAACGCATACCCTTCATCCAAAAAACCTTTTAAGTCTTCGGTATTATGGATTTTATTTTCTAAAATATACCGCGCCATGAGTCCCCTAGCTTTTTTGGCATTGAAGGTGATAAACTTGAACTTTCCGTCGCGTTCTTCCCTAAAATCTATCGTCAGCAGACGACCCATCAATTTTTGGGGATTAATCGACTTAAAGTACTCTTTTGACGCCAGGTTAATGATCGTTTTGCCTTTTGTGGCCTTCAAATCCTTATTGATTAGCTCGGTAATTTTGTCTCCCCAAAAGGCATAAAGGTTTTTAAAGTCTCCTAGCGGCAGCTTCGTGCCCATCTCTAGGCGATAAGGCTGTATCAAATCCAACGGGCGCAACACCCCATACAAACCCGATAAAACCCGAAGATGAGCTTGCGCAAAAACCATCTGCTCATTCGAAAGAGAAGCCAAGTCAAGACCTTGAAAGACCGCCCCATTAAAAGCTAAACCAGCGGGCTGCGCATTTTTGGCGGTATATTTCGGCTCAAAATTTTGGTATCGCCCATAATTTAAAGCAGCCAAAGCGTCGCTAAGTTTCATTAGTTTTTTCAACTCGGCTAAAGGCACCTCTCGTAGTCTTGCGACAATTGCTGCCGTTTCTTCTTTAAATCGAACTTGTGTCGCTTTTTGCGCAAGCGAAGGGGTCTCTTGAAGGCTTTTAGCTGGAGAAAGCAAAATAATCATTGGTTCGTGTCATTTTTGGTTAGATCTACCTGTGTCTTGATATCAACACATTCAATCAATTTTGGTTGGGAAAACGATGGAGTCCACTCCTAAAAAGTCAATATGCATTTTTGTTTGGAGATTTAACCAAAATTTTATGCTGCGAGCGTTAATTTAGACTACCGAAACTTAAACCCAGGAATGCACTATAATTGTAAAAAAAAGACTACTTTTGCGCTTTCAATTTACTATATCTGCTGAATAATTCAGCTTTAATCATTCAGACATGAAACTTTCGCTTAGTTGGCTTAAAGAATATATTAACCTTGACCATTTGACCGTAGATGAAGTTAGCGAAATGCTAACGGATTTGGGGCTTGAAGTCGAAGGGATTGAAGAAGTGGAGACCATCAAAGGGGGCATGAAAGGCATCATTATTGGGCATGTTGTCGAATGTGACAAGCATCCTAACGCTGATACTCTGTCGCTAACCAAAGTGGATGTCGGGCAAGAAGACTTATTGCAGATTGTTTGTGGGGCGCCCAACGTAGCCAAGGGGCAAAAAGTAGTGGTCGCTACCATCGGCACAACACTTTATGATAAAGATGGTGGTGCTTTCAAAATCAAAAAATCTAAACTCCGTGGGGAGACTTCCCAAGGAATGATTTGTGCAGAAGATGAGATTGGACTGGGCAATAGTCATGACGGAATCATGGTGCTACCCAAAGAGACAAAGATCGGCACTGATGCGGCATCTTTTTTCAATGTAGAAAGCGATATTGTATTTGAGATTGGGTTGACACCTAATCGTGCGGATGGCAATTCTCATATTGGCTCGGCCAAGGACCTTGCTGCCAAATTGTCTTATGAAAGCGGAAAGCATATTTCCATAAAATGGCCCAACTTAGATGCTTTTGATAAACTTCAAAACAGCCCAAAGTCTTCGCCGATTTCCGTTAATATTAAAAATACAGATGCTTGTCCGAGATATGCTGGATTGTATATTGCCGGAGTGACAATAGGACCATCGCCTGATTGGATGCAAAAAAAATTAGTGGCAATCGGCGTGCGCCCAATTAATAATATTGTTGATATTACCAATTTCGTCTTGCACGAAATGGGGCAGCCGCTCCACGCTTTTGATGCGGACAAAATCACTGGTCAAAAAATAATTGTTAATAACTTGTCGAAAGACACGCCTTTTGAAGCTTTGGACGATGTGACTCGCAAGCTGCGTGCCGAAGACTTGATGATTTGTGATGCCAACGAAAATGGAATTTGCATGGCGGGTGTTTTTGGCGGAGCTAGTTCCGGTGTGACGGAGCAGACAAAAAGTATCTTTTTGGAGTCTGCCTATTTTGAGCCAGCATCCATTCGCCCTTCTAGTTTTAAGCATGACTTGCGTACGGATGCAGCCAAATGTTTTGAAAAAGGCGTCGATATTAACCGTGTGATTCCTGCCCTAAAAAGAGCCGCTTTATTGATTCATGAATTTGGCGGTGGAGATATAAATTTTGAGATTGTCGATGAATATCCACGCAAAAAACCTGCGGCCATCATTGATTTGAAATATGAAAAAGTTCGCTCGTTGATTGGCACAGACATGCCCAATTCAGTGATGGATCATGTAATGGAAGCCATGGATTTTGTCCTTTCGGAAAAAACAGACAATTCCGTCAAAGTCCAAGTCACAACCGACAAGCCTGATGTGACTCGCCCAGTGGACATTGTAGAAGAAATCCTTCGTGTTTACGGCTATAACAAAGTACCTACGCCTGCCAAGGTGAATGCATCCCCGGCTTATGGTAAGCACCCGGAGCCCCATTACTTGCAAGAACTCATCGCCAATTACTTAGCAGACAATGGCTTTTTGGAAACCATGGGGCTTTCTATCACCCAGTCCAAATATTTTGCGCAAGCCCTACCAGTCGCTGATGAAGAGTTGGTTTACATCAACAATACATCCAATATGCACTTAGATGTGATGCGTCCATTTATGCTACCCGCTGTATTGGAGGCCATCGAGCGAAGCCAAAATCGTCAGACGACCGACCTCAAGTATTTTGAGTTTGGCAAAACCTATCGAAAGACCGAAACAAAGTACAAAGAGAGCAAGCATTTGACCGTGACCCTTACGGGAAAAACCACGACCCAAAACTGGCATGACGAACAAAAAGACACTAACTTTTTCACCTTAAAAACCTTTGTCGATAATATTTTGCGCAAGCTAGGCATCGATAACTATCGAACCAATCAACCCCAAGCCGACTTCTTCGCTTTTGGCTCACGCTACGAAAAAGGCCCGATGAAACTAGTAGAATTTGGGCGCTTATCCAGCAAGTTGACTAAAGCTTTTTCGGTCAAAGGAGAAGTATATTATGCAGATTTTGACTGGGATGTTATCTTAAAATTGGCCGCCAATCGTGTAAAATACAGTGAGCTAAATAAATTTCCTACTGTTCGTAGAGACTTAGCTTTAGTCATTGACAAGAAAGTAAAATTTGGGGACATCGCTCTACTTGCCAATAAAACCCTAAAAGGCAAAATCACTTCTATCAACCTTTTTGATGTCTATGAAAATGATGAGCAGCTTGGCGCCAACAAAAAATCTTATGCCATTAGTCTGACATTCGAAGACAAATCCAAAACACTGAAAGATAAAGAAGTCGAAGCGATGATGTCTAAACTAGTAAAAACCTTAGAGAAAAAGGTTGGGGCTGTTTTGCGCTAGTGGACTAATTTGTTGTGGGATTCATTTTCCTAGCAATTATTCCATCTGGCTATAGAGCGCAGCGAGTATCGCCGTAGAGCCAATTCACGAATTGGCTCCAATACGCAGTATCGCCAATTCACGAATTGGCCCCAATAGACGCCGTAGAGCCAATTCACGAATTGGCTCCAATAGACGCAGTATCGCCTGCACGCTTGAACAATTAAACAAAAAATCCCCGTACCTTTGCATTCAATATGACACCACAGACAGTAGCATTTAACACCTTGGGTTGTAAACTCAATTTTTCGGAGACTTCCACGATTGGTCGGCAGTTTGCGCAAGCAGGCTATACGAGCATTCCATTTGACGAAGCAGCAGATGTATATGTGATAAACACCTGCTCCGTTACCGACTTTGCAGACAAAAAATGCCGTCAGATAGTACGCCGAGCCTTAAAGACAGCACCAGATGCCTTTGTCATCGTGACAGGATGTTATGCACAGCTAAAGCCCGATGAAATCGCAGAAATTCCAGGTGTAGATTTGGTGATGGGCGCTGGAGAGAAATTTAAGATTTTGGATTATTTGGACGACTTAAAGAAATTGCCAGGCAAAGGCATCGTACATGCAGGAGAGATTAAGACGGTCAATTCTTTCGAAAATGCCTTCTCTTTTGGGGATAGAACTCGGTCTTTTTTGAAGGTGCAAGATGGCTGTTCCTACAAATGTACCTTTTGCACCATCCCCCAAGCACGGGGCGCAAGTCGTAGCAATACCGTGGAGAGCATCATCAAGAATGCACAAGAAATTGCTACGCTAGGAGCAAAGGAAATTATCCTAACGGGCGTAAATATTGGTGATTTTGGCAATGGTACCGAAGTGATTGAAGGCGTACGCCCCAAAAAAGAAGCCTTATTTATTGATTTAATCAAAGAGTTGGACAAGGTCGAAGGTATTGAGCGTTTTAGGATTTCTTCTATTGAGCCCAATCTTTTGACGGAAGAAATCATTGGCTTTGTGGCAAAGTCAAAACGATTTATGCCCCATTTTCATATCCCTTTACAATCTGGGAATAATCGCATCCTAAAGGCGATGAAGCGTCGTTATACACGAGAATTATTTGCCGCAAGGGTCGAAGCCATCAAAAAATCGATGCCCCATGCTTGTATCGGTGTCGATGTGATTGTTGGGTTTCCAGGAGAGACAGAAGCTGATTTCAAGGATACTTATCGATTTATTCAGGATTTGGATGTGAGTTATTTGCATGTATTTACTTATTCTGAAAGACCCAATACGCCGGCTATCGACATAGAAGGACGTGTCCCGATGCAAGAGCGGCGCGCCCGCAATCAGATGTTGCGTATCCTTTCGGAAAAAAAGAGAGCGGCTTTTTATTCATCCTTTGAAGGGCAAGAATTGGAAGTTTTGGTGGAGCAAAGTCGGAAGGAAGGGGTGTTTACGGGCTTTACAAAAAATTATATCAAGGTGGAAGTGCCCCGCACCAACATCTCCGTTAATGATTTACTTCCTATCCAACTAGGAAAATTTGAAGGCGAAACCACCATGCCCGCCCGACCATTATCTTCTGTCGATGTCAAATAAGACCCGAGAACGAATCTTAACAACGACGTTAGCTCTATTGAATGAGAAAGGCTTGAGCCAAACCCCCACTCGCACCATTACCCAAAAAGTGGACATTAGTCAAGGGCATTTGACCTATTATTTTCCCAAAAGGGCCGATATTTTAGATGCACTGTATGGGCTTTATCATGAGCAATTGACCGTGATATTGAGCACGCCGACCGAGAACGTAGGCAAATATGAGCTTTTCGCGTGGCTAGATGCTATGTTAGAAATTAATTATACTTTTCGTTTTTTGTTTTTGGATTTTGCGCAAGTGATGCGAGAGAGTTCGACTTTTAAGGCGGAATATTTAGCGTTACGACATTTGCGCAAGCAGCGATTTATGGAGTTTATGCAGCGGCTTGCGCCAAAAAAATCTAATCTTGACTTGGTTTATCAACAAGTGGAGATGATTCTCGAATTTGGGATGCTCTATGATGTGATTGAAGGCAAACAGGATGAGCTAGCCATTTTGGAAAAAGCAAAACAAGACGTGCGGCGATTGATGGTGGACGCTAGTTTCTAGACGCTGGACGCTAGAGCGTGGAATGAAGAGCCGAACGGCCGTTCGGCTGTCTAGCAACCAGATACTCACAAAGCATTGAAAACCAGCTACTTATCAATAGTTTTTATTCACAAAGCAATTGAACGCAAGGCGCAAATCTATGTATTCATTGAATAAGCTTATTGAAACATGTTAAAATAATTTGAAGAGCCAAAAAAAAAGTGCAATTTTACATCTCAAATACAAACGCAACTATGCACATACTTTAAACGTTAAAGTTCCGTTTGAAAAAATGAAAATATAAAATACATTATGTCAAAAGAATCGAATGTTGCAGCGGTAGATAACTTAGCAAGATCTTACGAAGCGTTGGCCAGCGAAGTAGGAAAAGTCATCATAGGCCAAGAAGGTGTCGTAAAAGCGGTCATTATTTCTATGTTTAGTCGGGGGCACAGCTTATTGGTAGGAGTCCCTGGATTGGCTAAAACGTTGTTGGTCAGTACGATATCAGAAGTATTAGATTTAGAATTTAAGCGGATTCAGTTTACACCAGATTTAATGCCTTCGGATATTACGGGGTCAGAGATACTGGATGAAGATCGCCATTTTAAGTTTAATCATGGGCCTATATTCTCAAACATTGTCCTTGCGGATGAAATCAATAGAACACCGCCCAAAACACAAGCAGCCTTATTGGAAGCGATGCAAGAGCGGTCGGTAACGGTAAGCGGACAGAGACATATTTTGCCAGATCCATTTTTCGTATTGGCGACCCAAAACCCAATAGAGCAAGAAGGAACTTATCCTTTGCCTGAAGCGCAGTTAGACCGTTTTATGTTCAATATTAATTTGGACTACCCTTCGTACGAAGAAGAAGTAACCGTGGTAAAAAATACCACCACGCCACAAAATACAGCATTGAAGCATGTATTGACGGGCAAAGACATTGTCGGATTTCAGCAATTGATTAGACGCATACCTATTACAGACAATGTATTGGAGTATGCAGTAAGCTTGGTATCAAAGACAAGACCAGGTACCGAGCGAGCGACTTCTGATGTGAATAATTATATTTCTTGGGGCGCTGGTCCACGTGCATCGCAGTTTTTGGTGCTTGGCGCCAAGTGTCATGCAGCGATAAACGGGAAGTACTCACCAGATATTGAAGATGTACAAGCCATTGCAAACTTGGTGCTTCGCCATAGAATTGTCCGAAACTACAAAGCAGAAGCAGAAGGGATTACAGAAGAAGATATCATCCAAAAGCTGCTGTAAGTACCAAGAACTTCACATCTTAGCGTAATAACCGACAAAAGAACTGATTTGTCGGAGATAAAATAAAGTATTCTGTACTTTTGCGAAGCATATCCGTTTGGATATGCTTTCTTTCCTAAAAATCAAAATCTATGCGATTTTTTACTATTCTTTGTTTACTTGTTGGCTTTTTTGCGCAAGCTCAATCCGATATAGACCCTAGCCTACTAGAACAATTTGCTCAAAAAGACCAAGTCGGCTTCATCGTTTTGTTAAAGGAACAAGCCAATTTGGACTTTATTCCCCACTATGCGCCTAAGCAACTAAAGAGCCAATTAGCTTATGACGCTTTGACGCAAGTTGCTTCTAACACACAAGGTCATGTTCAGCAATTGATAAAGGATGCCGGTGTGCCATTTCGATCTTTTTTACTGGTGAATGCCATCTATGCAAAAGGAAGCCTAAGCCTAGCGCAGCAAATCGCTGCCTTGCCAGAAGTAGAACAGGTCATGTACGATGCGCCCGTAAAAGTTGAAGACCCAATTACCATAGAATATATCAACAATGTACAGTCGAGAGACGAAACTCCAGAATGGGGCTTGAGAATGATTAAAGCCGACTCGGTTTGGCTTCAAGGAATCAAAGGGCAAGGGGTGGTCGTCGCAGGTCAAGATACGGGCTATGATTGGGAGCACCCAGCTATAAAAAGTAAATATCGTGGCGATGGCGCGACACCTAACCACAACTATAATTGGCATGATGCAATTCATACAAACAACCCGCATTATGCAGACACTATTCCGAATCCATGTGGTTTTGATGTCGCCTATCCGTGTCCAGACCATCCACACGGCACGCATACCGTAGGCACGATGGTCGGATATGCTCCCGACAATGTAATTGGAGTGGCACCTGATGCCCAATGGATTGGTTGTAGAAATATGGATCGCGGCTGGGGCACGCCAGCATCCTACATTGAATGTTTTGAGTTTTTTCTTGCTCCGACAGACTTGGACGGTCAAAATCCCGACGTGAGCAAGTCTCCTGATGTAATCAATAATTCATGGGGTTGTCCGCCTAACGAAGGGTGTAATCCCGATAATTTTGAGATAATGGAAATGGTCGTTAACAACTTAAAAGCTGCCGGTGTTGTGGTGGTGGTTTCGGCAGGTAATACGGGGGGCACAGGCTGTGGCTCGGTATCTTCGCCAGCGGCTATATTTGAAAACTCTTTTACAGTAGGGGCAACCCAATATACCGACACCTTAAATTTTCAAGATTCTATCGCGGCATTTAGTAGTCGGGGCCCCGTGCTCGTGGATGGCTCTGGACGCATGAAGCCTGACATCTCCGCACCTGGCCAGAGTGTGAAGTCTTGTGTACCTAACAATGGATACGCCTACTATGGTGGTACAAGCATGGCGGGGCCGCACGTAGCAGGAGCGGTGGCTTTGATTATTTCTGCCAATCCAGATTTGGCGGGCATGGTTGATACCATTGAATATATTTTGGAGACTACGGCTGTAAAGAAACAAGCAGGAGATACATGCGGTGGAGTGCCTGGCACGATGATTCCCAACAACACCTATGGTCAAGGTCGTATTAACGTATATGAAGCGGTGTTGCTTGCGCAAACGATAAATATAGTAAACACCCACTCAGTCACTTCTAATAAAGGCTTTATCCAAATAACGCCCAATCCGGCTACTACCGAAATTAGTCTCTCCCTTACGGGAAAAAAGCAGGGGAGTGTACGTATTTTTAATAACTTGGGGCAGATGGTCAAGGCATTACACTTAGAGAACCCAACCACTTCGGTTAATGTCAGTACTTTGCCGAAAGGCGCATATTATATCCAATTTCAGTCTGCTAATCATCAAGAAATTCTTCCGCTAATCATTCAATAGCCGATTTTTTCTATTAAAATTATACGAACACCCAACTTTGTAAGTTGAGTGTTCGTAAACAATACTGTGAAACCAATCTACCCGCCACTCCTCTTTAAATTTTTACCGCCCAAAAAGTATCATCTTCTCTTTTGGGGCTTCTTTCTTTTTGGCGTAAGCCTTTATAGTCAAGATGATTCCGCAAAGTATATCGTTGTCAGAAACATCCAGATAGAAGGAAATAAAAAGACGAAGGAACACATTATTTTGCGTGAGTTAGACTTTAAGGTGGGCGATACGCTTTTACTGACTGGTCTGCAAAATCAATTTGAGCGCAACAAAAAATGGTTTCTTAATACGGACTTGTTTAATGAGATTGATTTTAATTTGTCACAATGGGATCTATCAACCCACCAAGCAACCATTAAACTAAAAGTAAAAGAAGCTTGGTATATTTATCCATTGCCGATTATTGAGCTAGCGGACAGAAATTTTAATATTTGGTGGGACGACCACGACCACACCTTGGACAGGATAAACTTAGGCCTAGCCTATTATCAGAATAATTTTAGTGGAAGAAGAGATAAGCTAGTCATAATCGCCCAAACAGGATTCACCCAAAAAGCAGAAGTCCAATATAGTATCCCTTATTTTAATAAAAAGAAAACGATCGGCGTCAGCGGCAAAGTTTCTTTTATCCGAAAACGCTCGATTGGCTATCGGGTTATCGACTTTAAGGAAGAGTTTCGGTTTAGTGACGACGAATATTCTTTACGCAATTTTCGCATCAACTTAGATTGGACATTTCGTCCCAATATTCGTCTGACACACACCCTGTTGACCGCATATCACCACAATCGAGTCGCAAGTTTTGTGGTAGATTCTTTGAATAGTGAATATTTTGGTAAGGGGCTGTATGAAGAATTGTATCCAAGTATTCAATACCGATTGCGTTCTGACCTACGAGACATTAATTTGTATTCGATGACAGGGAGTTTGTTGGAATTTAATATAGGATATGATGGTGCATTTAAGCATCAAGGGCCAGAGCTATTTTTTAGCAATATCTATTATGCCCAATACTTAAAATTTAGCCGCCGTTGGAGTACAGAGCTCATCGGCAAAGTCACCAAGACGCTGTATTATCGCAATCCCAGTTTTTACCATAAGAATAGCTTGGGCGGTGGAGAATTTATCCGTGGATATGAATACTATGTGTTAAACGGGCAGGATTTCGCTTACGCAAAAACGAGTCTGCGATTCATGATGATAGATAAGCCGATACGCCTGAACAAGTTTTACGGCATGAGAGACGTCCCTTTTAGGCTACTTTTGGCGATAAATAACGATTTTGGAGCGATAAAAGAGCATTATTTCCCAGAACAGAACGCCCTTTCGGGCAAAATGCTATGGGGTAAAGGAATCGGGCTAGATTTTGTCTTTCTGCAAAGTAGAGCGATTCAGGTCGAATATAGTATGAATCACTTTGGAGAAAAAGGACTATTTTTGCACCTTAAACTTTTTAACTAAGGCTCCCAACCTAAACCGTTACCGAAAACGAAGTATTGATGAAGGTATTATTTTTTGCACGCAAGGTTAGCGAGTCTAACTATGGCCCGATTGGGGAGATTTTTGCTCAATTTGAGCAAGCAGGAATTGAGATTACCATATACGAAACGCTATTAAACCAATTGCATGGCTTTGTACCCTTACCGCAAGCCAATATCTTGAGCACCATTGAGCCTTTAGAAAAAAATAGTTTTGACTATCTGATTGTTTTGGGGGGAGATGGGTCTATTTTGGACGCTACCGTTTTGGTTAAAGATTCAGAAATCCCCATCATGGGTATTAATCTTGGTCGCTTGGGTTTTTTGGCTAGCATCGAGAAGTCTATGGTTGATGAAGTCATCAAGGCGATCTTACATGGTACACTAGCCATCGAAGAACGCACCTTGCTATCCATCACGTCTAATTTTCCGATATTTGAAGACGCTAATTTTGCCCTAAATGATTTTACCATTCTGAAAAGGGATACTTCTTCGATGATTAACATTCACATGTTTATCAATGGAGATTATTTGACGACATATTGGGCAGATGGTTTGATTTTGGCAACTCCTACGGGCTCTACGGCCTATTCTTTGAGTTGTGGTGGGCCGATTATGTTTCCTAGTTCGGATAGTTTTGTGATTACACCTGTTGCTCCGCACAACCTGAATGTAAGACCATTGATAGTCCCCGATAGTGCGGTTATTTCCTTTCAAGTGGAAGGGCGTTCGGACAACTTTCTGTGCACGATGGATACCCGATTGGAGATGATTACGTCCGCTCATGAGATTGCCATCAAGAAGAATGATTTTTCCGTAAAATTAGCCCGCTTGACTAATTCATCCTTCCTTCGTGGCTTGCGCGAAAAATTGGCTTGGGGCAAGGATAAACGGAACTAGGGGGATTGGGGCGCTACGCGGGCACGTTTTAATGAGCGTTTGGTCAACCTAAAAATGAGCACAGACGCTAGCAAAAATAATTTTGTCCTTTACTCTCCTTTTTCAAGGGAGATTTAGCGGGTTCTCATAAAAAGCCGTAACTATTTAGGTAGGGCAGAT
>CAMZKG010000036.1 GCA_947311105.1 uncultured Saprospiraceae bacterium | reverse complement strand
TGTCCTGCGGACATCGCTGGTTGAGACGTTCGCTTTGCTCTCTGGTTGAGACGCTCACTTCGTTCGCTGGTTGAGCGTTTGTCCTTCGGACTTTGCTGGTTGAGTCGTTCGCTTCGCTCTCTGGTTGAGCGCTTGCCCTTCGGGCTTCGCTGGTTGAGCGTTGAAGGGGTTATGCTTTTTGAAATTGACATAAATCACTAATAATGAAGATATTACACTTTGCTTTACTCCTTTTATTGGTTGGTCTCCTTTCCTCTTGCAACAGAAAAACTGCGGCTCGTAAAACAGGGAAGGATGTAACATCGGCTACAAACAAAGCCGCACAAGAGACCCAATCTTCCGCTCTTGCTCTCGACGGAAAAAACCACGGGAAAGAATTGCTATCTCTCGAAAGAATGCCTTGTCGGGGCACTTGCCCTTGGGATCGGGTTATTTTCCACGAAGATGGCACCGTCATCTATGTTGGCAGCAAACATGTCAAAAGAATCGGTAACTTCAAAAGTCATATATCCCCTACCGGTATCCAACGATTCATTAAAAAAGCAGAAAACATTGGGTATTTTAATATGGCTGCTGAATACCCTACGGACCCTTCTACGGTTATTGTGGACTTGCCTATAACTCGAATTGCTGTTGATAATGGCACTGCCAACAAGGCTATCCTACTACGAAACGATGCCCCCAAAGCACTCACCGGCTTTATCAAAGACATTGTCAATACCACCGAGACCCTGCGCTTTGAGCTATTCAATGACGATGATAACACCATCAAGAATCCAAAACAAATAGACCACGGGACACTCATCATGACGATCAAAAGAACTCCTTGCTACGGTTCTTGCCCATGGTATGAAGCCAGTTTTTATGATGATGGCACCATCCTTTACGAAGGCAAAAAACATGTAGATCATATTGGCAAATTTGAATTACACGCAAATCCTAAAACCATCCGCCACCTGACCAATAAGGCTCAAAAGATTGGTTTTTTCAAAATGGAAAAGACGTATCCCGTCAATAAAGCCCATAAAATACCCGATTTGCCAACCACAGAGCTCATGGTAAAAATTGGTCGTACAGGCAAAACCATCACCATGCAAAATGAGATTCCTCCTATTTTGATGGATTATGTCAAAGAAATAGAAGGCACCTTAAAACGCCTTGCTTATCCTGAATAAGGAAACCTTTTAGTGGTGGAATCCCCCTACTCTCCAAAACGACAATCATGAAAAAATTTGGTACACTTCCTGTTTTTTTAACGGCTATTTCTACGATTCTAGGGGCAGTCATGTTTTTGCGTTTTGGCTTTGCGGTAGGTTCTGTTGGTTTTTGGGGCACTGTGGCCATTATTCTTATTGGACACGCTGTCACCATTCCGACGGCCATGGCTATAGCAGAGATAGCCACCAATCAAAAAGTAGAAGGTGGTGGCGAATATTATATCATCTCTCGGTCTTTTGGCTTAGTCATGGGCTCTACGATTGGGATTGCACTTTATATGTCACAGGCGATTAGTGTTGCGTTTTATATCATGGCATTTTCCGAAGCTTTTTCGGCTCTATTTGATTGGCTTATCGCTACTTATCACTTACCCGATTGGGCAATAAGAGCGATGCATATGAAGCAGTTGATTGGCATCCCTGCCCTACTCGGTCTGACGTACATCATGCTGACCAAAGGGGCTAATCTAGGAGTCAAAGCACTTTATGTGGTGGTTGTTATTTTGACTATTTCTTTGGTTGCCTTTTTTGCGGGGAGCACTGATTATCAAGCTAATACGGATCAAGTTTCCATGACGATTGTCCAAGAGAGCCCCACCACATCTTCAGACACCGCCATTTTCCCGCAAGGGACAAAACGCACACCACCCACATCCGAAGCACGAGTAGCCTCCCCCAATAATGCTCCAGCTGACGACTCTCAGCCATGGGCTAAAATCGGATTTTTCACTGTTTTTGCGATTATTTTCCCTGCCTTTACAGGAATGACGGCGGGCGTTGGACTATCTGGAGACCTAAAAAATCCTGGCAAATCTATTCCTTTGGGCACATTAGGGGCGACCCTTTTTGGGATGATAGTCTATATTTTTATGGCCTATAAACTATATATTTCTGCGCCGCCGGAAGTCTTAGCAGATACCACCAACTTAGTCATGGCAGACATTGCATGGCAAGGATGGTGGTTGATACCTTTGGGCTTGGCGGCAGCTACTATTTCTTCGGCGTTGGGTTCTATTATGGTGGCTCCTAGAACATTACAAGCCATCGCACGAGATCACATCTTCCCGACTCCCAAAATTAACAGTTGGCTATCAAGCGGCAAAGGCGAGACCGATGAGCCATTTAATGCATCTTTAGTTACGGTCATCATCGCAGGAGTTTTTATTCTAGCAGGCGCCCTAGATGGGGTTGCCCAAATCATCTCAATGTTTTTTATGGTGAGTTATGGGACATTGAGTTTGATATCTTTTCTCAATCATTTTGCCGCCGACCCAGCCTATCGCCCTACGTTTAAATCGCGCTGGTATTTTTCCTTATTTGGGGCGATAGCGAGTTTTGGTTTGATGTTTTTCATGAATCCGGCTTATGCCTTTTCGGCTTTAGTGATGATAGTAGGCTTGTATTTTTTGGTGTCTTATTACAACCAAGACAAGGGCAGTATGGCAGTCATATTTCAGGGGGTATTATTCCAATTTGTTAGAGAGACTCATGTCTTTTTACAGAATGCGGACAAGGAACAGAGCACTAGTTGGCGTCCTTCGGCTGTGGCTATTTCGCAAGATACATTTAAACGTTTGGATGCTTTTAATCTGATGCGCTGGATAGGACATCGCTATGGATTTGGGACATATATCCACTTTATCAAAGGCTATTTGTCGAAAGAGACCAATAAAATCGCCAAAGAGACAAAAGAAGAGCTCATCAAAATGGCAGAAATGACTAATTCTAATGTCATCATGGATACCTTGGTCAGCCCGTCATTTACTTCTACAGTGGCGCAAGTTATTCAGCTTCCAGGAATTGCAGGTACCGAAAACAATCTCTTACTATTTGAGTATCCTAAGGATGATGTGAGCCAAATAGGAGACCTAATCGACAATTTTAAATTAATCAATGCGGTCGATTTTGACACTATCATTTTGGGTAGTTCTGATCGGAGTTTTGGCTTTCGCAAAAAGATACATATTTGGATTACTAAAAAGGATTTTGACAATGCCAGCTTGATGATATTATTGGCTTACATCATCATGGGGCATAAAGATTGGGGAGATTCGGCCATTAGTATATTTGCGGTCTTTCCAGAAAATATTCTCGAAAGAGAGCGGCAAAATCTACTCCAATTGATTGAAGATGGACAATTGCCCATCTCTTCTTCTAATATACAATTTATCAAAAATCCTGACGAAGACAAGCGCGAAGTTATCGCTTCCAAATCAAAAATGGCCGACCTGACTATTGTCGGTTTTAGTGAGTCTTCTGTCAAGCACAAGGGGCAAGCCATCTTTGAAGGCTACGATGAAATCGGTAATGTGCTTTTTGTGAATGCTTCTAAGAAGAAAGTAATCAAATAATGTAACTGTTTAGGTAGGGCAGATTTTGCCACAAAATGCCTATTTTCTGCCTAAAAATAGGAGCACCTAAACAGTTACCAAATAGTAAAAGTATTAAAGTTTTGAGCTTATCACGATAAAGCACTAATAATCAAAGACTTACAATATTTTTCGCATGACTTTTTTCGGGACAACTACGATTCAAAACAAACTTACGAAGCCATTGATTCAGCGTAGTTTATTTTTGTCAAGACGTCTCAACACCAACCAAGCGCCCCAAGAAGCTACCGCCAAAAAATGATAGACATAACGATACACCAATGCTTGCTTTACTTTTTGAGCAATCTCTTCTGTATCGGGCCCACAGCAAATATTACTATAAATCGCTGACATATTCATTGCCTGTATGCCCAACCCAAGCAAGAAAAAGGCAACTCCAAGCATCCACCCTAGCTTCAAATTTATCACTTTTGACTGCTGAATCTGACGATAAAAATAAACAATAGCCGCAAGCAACAATACGGCGCAAAAAGCGATGATGCTAAGGTTAATCGTACTTCCCATTTTTTACGCAAGGTAAACATATATCTATAATTTCAGCACTAAAAGTCCCTGCGATTTGAATAATAATCCCCTACCTTTGTCACATGACCATCCAATTCAAAAACGTCTTTAAGCGATATGATAAGAAGATTATTTTTGATGACCTGAGTTTTCAGATTCGGGCTGGGGCTCGCATCCTTTTTCTAGGGCCGTCTGGAACAGGAAAAACAACACTTTTTCAATTAATTTTAGGTTTTGACACGGTGGATTCTGGAGAAATTTTAATTGATGGGGAGCCAGTAAATCCACTACTAATCAATGACTTACGTAAAAAGGTGGCCTATATCCCACAGATTGTTGAATTGGGGCAAGGCATTGTGAAAGATATTTTGGATGAACTAATGTCCTTTCAAGCAAATACTCGCCTAACTCATTGGCAAGAAAAGCTGACTGCGCTTTTGCCAAAATTCAATTTAGAAGCGCATATTTTGGAGCAGCAATTTTCGATGCTTTCGGGAGGCGAGAAACAACGGCTGGCTATCATCATTGCCATTTTATTGGAGAGAGAAATATTTTTATTGGATGAACCGACCGCGGCACTAGACACTGCACTCAAACAAAAAATCACCCATTATTTTTCCGAAAGGACAGACGCTACCCTACTCATCATCTCCCATGATGTCGAATGGCGCCAACTCGATGGAATCAAAACCATAAATCTGACCCAATGAGCACTCCTGATATTAGTTGGATGGGAATATTTTTTATGATTTTGCTTTTGGTAATTCCCATCGTCTTGGACTATTGGTTACGCTTAAAACTGGCAAAGGACATTATTATTTCGGTGGTACGGATGCTTGTACAACTGAGCTTGATGGGACTTTTCCTAGAATATTTAATACAATGGGATTCGCTTGCGCTAAATATTACTTGGTTTTTTGTGATGGTTTTTGCGGCTAGCCATAGTGCGATTCAACGAAACAAATTGTCTTTTCGGCGATTTTGGAAGCCCATAATGGGTGCGATGGTTATAGCCGTGGCATTTGCGGTATTATATTTTAATGCGTTGATTATCAATGCAAAGGACTTATTTTCAGCCAGATTTTTTGTAGTGATTAGTGGAATGATATTGGGTAATTCGATGAAAGGAATTATTATTGTTTTGGACAAATTCTATACGAATATTTCCAAAGAGAAGCATCGGTATTTTTATCGGCTATCCATGGGAGCATCTAGATTTGAAGCTTTACGTCCTTGGATACAGCAATCTATACGTGCTTCACTTCAACCGATTATTGCGACTACTGCAACTATGGGATTAGTTTCGATTCCTGGGATGATGACTGGCCAAATGCTCGGTGGATCTTCTCCGATGTTAGCGATTAAGTACCAAATGGCGATTGTATTGGTGATTTTTGTGGCGATGATTATCTCTGTGGTATTGGCTTTATTTTTTAGTATTTGGGTGGTGATTAACCGAAATGGGAATTTTTAGGAGGCTTGCGCAATTGTGTTTGACTGATTTTTTGGAGTGGACTCAATAATTGAGTATTGGGACTTTTTTGGGTTTGAGCTCCACCCCCAAATTTGACTAACGCTGGTTCCGTTTTTCTTTGGGTCTTTACCAAATCTGGCCCCGCCAGCGGGGCACATATACGGTGCGTTCTGTGACAAGCACGCACGCCATACACTTACGCGTACAGGTTGGTCAAACTTATTCTTCCTTTACAATCACACGAGTAAACACCGCTTTCGCACTCGTCAACCTAACAAGATAAGCACCTGACGCCCAGTCTTTTGTAGTTACTTCTTGGCTAGAAGCTCGAATGCCCTTTTGAGCAAACATCAGCTGACCTTGTTGATTAAAAACTTGTAAATCGAAAGAGTGATTGTCTGGATTATCAATTTTTAAAAAATCGAAAACGGGATTGGGGCGCAAGGAAATTCCAGATAATTCTATATCTTTTGTCCCTACAATATAACAATCCGGATCATCCGTAAATTTAATGGTCGAACCATCCGCAAACGTAATGCAACGCAAATAAGAACCTTCTTCACAAAGACCATCTTGGGGAAAAAGGCAAAAATCCAAAGAACCAAGACCTTCTATAAATTTTTGACCAAAATCTACTCCAAAATTATTACCAACATAACTCATTTCCTGAACTTTAAAATCCGAACCACCAAAATTATTTATTTCCGTAGCATCAATGATCATAGAAATATCCCATACTGATTCGGGAGTTACTGGTGATGGAAATTTAATTTGCAAAGAATCTCCCGCCACCAAAGCGTAGTCATAAAGCAGGTATTTTTCGTCTTCCCACCGATAATAAACCTTTTGCCCTTCCTGACGAATCATCTTTATTTCTGCACCACAATTACAACGCCCGTCAAGAGTAAACCAAGTCTCACCATTGATCAAAGTATCTCCTGTTATTTCGATAGAATGGACTTCATAATACACTGGAGGTGAACCAACACCGTGCGCATAAGTCCATTTCATACCCACTTCAAAATACTGAGCAGAAACAAAAAAGGCACTAGACATTAAAAGGAAAAATAAGATCATCTTTTTCATAATATCATTTTTTATTAAAAATTACATAATAGACACAAATATAATGATTTTTTTCAATAGGCGCAAAGACCTTGAGTTAGGACTGTTGGGTCTTGTCGGCTCTGTAAAATTTCCTTTTTTACTTTATGTGCCCCCCCTTCCCTAGGATAGATTTAGGGTTAAGGACAAAAGGTGCAGGAAAAAAGGGGGCAAAATCCCAAAATTCCTATTGCTTTGACCATAAAAAACCTTACTCAGCGCAGTGCGCTGGGTAAAGTTGGGCAAGCTACGGGATTTTAAGTTCCCACCGCCAACTCATAAGCTTCCAGATAATATTTCGCTAAATTTTCCCAAGAGAAACTTTCCGAAAGGGCTTCTGCTCTATTTCTTAGGGCAATTCTTTCTCTTCGTTTTAGCTGGACAAAATCGAGCATTTTTTCCGAAAGGTCTTCGGCAGACTCATCAAAGGTTTTAGTCTTTCGACGAATCACTTCAATACCTTTTTCGTCTAAATTTTTAATATTTCTCTTGGCAAAATCTCCAAACCCTGACAAATCACTCGTGATGGCAGGGACGGCATTGGCCAAGCATTCGGCAGGCGTATAGCCCCATGGCTCATAATAACTAGGAAAAACCCCCAAGTGACACCCCCGCACAAAGTTCTGATAATCAATCTTAAACAACGGGCTGGTAGAATCTACAAAATCAGGATGATAGACTACCTTTACTTTGTCCGTCGGTTTATTGTACAATTCTAAACGGCGAATACCTTGTAGAATTTGGTCATTAACATCATCTTTTAGGTTGTGTGTGACCACAATTGGGAGTTGCTTGGTATGCCAACGTTGTATCGTTTTGCGCAAGCGAAATCTCAAATGCTCGTCCACAAACTGCTCCAAATTAGGCATCTTCTGACCATCTCCCTTTGCCGCAGCGTAATATAGTTTATCTCCGATTTCTTTTTTAATGGCTTCTGAAGTCTCTTTGATTTCGTCCATATAAAATCGCAATTGCAAGACCAAAGGATTGATGGAATAAAACGGTCGGCGCGTAATATAAAACATCACCACCGTGGTGTCAATATTTGCTTGCTTCATTTTTTTATTCAAGCGGTACAAAGCTTCCAACGTCAAATCATACCCTTTATTGACAAACTCATACCGCCCAGAAGTAAAGAAGTACAAAGTATTATCAAGATCAAAAGTATAATTATTAAAGAAATGCCCCATCACAAAATCCTGAATCTTTTTCTTATAGTCTAAGTGCAGATTTTGGAATTCATGAAGCGCTGCGAATCGCTTGATATTCAATCCATTAGGTAGTATTTTGTCCGCAGAACGATCTAATAAATACTTACACTCTCTATCCGTCAATTGACTCACTGTCGTCATGACATCGCAATATTTTGCCGCAAGGCGCTCAATAGACACCTGGGCAACAATATTGTATTTTTGGGCTTGCGCCAACCAATCAAAAGTGGATAAATTACGATAAAAATCAGGCTCATTCATTGCCAAATACCTACCCAACATTGTTGCGTGCGTGGTAAATACTATTTTTGCAGACAACTTCTCTTGCTTCATCAAAGGGATAGAAGAACCAGCCATCCATTCATGATAATGAGCAATAACTGGAGCCTTACCAGCCACTTGTTTTTCAAAATGCTTTAGAAAGACATAATTCAAATAGCCCAATGCCATGACCTGCCCGACCAAATGATCTTCAGACATAGTCATTTTATTGGCTTTCACCCAATCCGTTTTAATGGCTTGCAATTTTGGTAGTACTTGCGAAATAGGAAATAAAATGACTTTGGGATTGCCATCAATCAACCAATGCCCATACTCTACTTTATAGCCTGCTTTGCGCATAGACTTCACGGCTTTGCCCCATGGATTAGCATAATCATCAGATGGCTCAAACTCAACTGAAGGTTGTTCTGCCAGGACGGGCCCCGTCAAACAATACTTGTCGCCAAACCTCTTTGTAATAAACGGTGCTTTGGTCTGGATAACCGTATAAATCCCCCCTACTCGATTACACACCTCCCATGCGGATTCGAGTAGAAAGGGTTCGTAAATGCTTTTCATGTGTTGTTCTTTCAACCTACTACACATGGGAACTCACCAAATAATCTTCCAAAAATCTAGAAAATAATACTTGGTTCGCGACCTTAGCTATTGTCGGTTGTTGTGTTTACTAAATCCTACTAGTTGGCCATTGTTATAACGACCAGAATACTTGCTTAGTTACGCTCCGTGCCGTACTCCTTACAAAAACGGAGACACATTAAGATTTATGCAAATATCAAACCAAAAGTAGCTAATTTTGCGCTAACATGAAAATAAGTTAAAATATATTTTTTTTTAGAGATGATGCGTTACTAGTTACTAGAGCGTGGGATGTCGAGACATCTAGCTGTAAATTAATAATTTTTTAAGATCCCGCCCTTACGAGCAGCCGCTACGGTTTCATAAAAAGACAAATAAGGACCATCATTTTTATAGACAATAGCGATTTGCTCTAAACCAACCGAGCTGATTTCCGATTTCACCAAAGATGCTGAATTTAGATTCTCTTCCTTAGTTTCTGAAAAGACATTATTTACCAAGAGAAATCCTAACAGTAGAATAAAAGATGCTGCAATAGCCAACATCGGATAGAGTCTGATAGATTTTCTTTTTGGAGGTGCTTTGTCTAGTTTTTCTTCTAGTTTTTTCCACGCACTATCGGAAGGTATCGTGGTGATGCTTTCTGCTTTTTTTCTGAAATTTGCCTTATTAGTTTTCATTATTATTTTTTTTTTGTTATCAACCGAGATTCTTGCTAGAGAGACGAACGGCCGTTCGTCTTTACATGCCCGCCCATGCCCGCCCATGCCCGCCCATCCGATCTAGCGATAATCAATGTTCTCCAAGATAGTTTTTAGTCTTTTTTTGGCCAAAATTAGCTGCGATTTAGAAGTATTGATGCTTACGCCCAATTTTTCTGCAATCTCTCTATGCTTATACCCTTCGACCACAAAAAGGTTGAATACCGTCCGATATCCGTCAGGTAATTGATTCAAAATACTCAAAATATCGTCTGCCTGCATTTTATCCAAAATATCCCAATCTCCCGTTGCTTCGTGGATTGGCAACTCATCAACAAAGTCCATTTTTCGCTTTCGCAAAAACATAAGCGATTCATTGACAGAGATTTTGCGAATCCAACCTTCGAAACTTCCGTTGCCGGAATACTTATCTAACTTGGTCAACACCTTATACATGGCTTGCACCAAAACATCTTCAGCATCATCCAAATCCTTGACATAACGCCTACAAACCCCTAACATTTTGGGCGCAAATCGATCATATAACTCTTTTTGAGCTTCTCGATCCCCCGATTTACACCGCCTTATTAGTTCTTTTTCGTGCATTTATTCAGTCCTAATTTTCAAACTCTCTGCCAAATATACTGTAAAGATGCCAATGTTTGGCAGATTGGTGTTTTACAATGACAAAAAATGAACAACCTAGTGACGACAATTTTGCCAAAAAAGTAGTGGAGAATCAATAAATAGCGTATTTTTGACTAAAATTAGCTCTTGGGTTTCATTCAAAACATAAAATCTTCTCCAAAATATATCCGTTGGACGCAGTGGGAGTATTGGCCGATGGCTGCTTTCTATATTCCTGTGTTTCCGTATTATGTCTTTTTGTCTGCGAAGGCCGGTCATCCCTTCTTTTATGTAGCCGCCAATCCTGGTATAAAATCTGGGGGCAGTGGATTTGAGTCCAAGTACGACACAATAAAGATGCTTCCGCAAAAATGGACACCTAAGACTGTGCTTGCGCAAAAAGGCACCCGCTTTGAGATAATACAAAATGCCTTGCGGCAAAAAGGGATTAACTTTCCGATGATTGCCAAGCCTGACGTTGGTTTTAGGGGCTTATTGGTTGAAAAAGTCAATAATTTTGAACAGCTAAAAGCCCACATCCAAAAGTATAAAATAGATTTTATTATTCAGGAATTCATTGAATCTCCCATTGAATTTAGCGTCTTTTATCACAAAATCCCTGGTGACCAAAAAGGCAAAATTACTTCTTTGACTATCAAGGAGTTTTTGCTAATTGATGGCGATGGCAAGACCCAATTTGGGGACTTACTCAATAAATCACCACGTGCCAAAGTTATCCTTGAAGACCTTCAGCTTCGCTATAAGCACTTGTGGCATACGATCCCCGTAAAAGGCAAAAAAATAAAAGTGGTGGAAATTGGGAACCACTCCCGTGGCACTCACTTTATTAATGGTAACCATTTGATTGACAAGCAATTACACCAAACCTTTGATGAGCTTAATCAAAAGGTATCGGGTTGGAACTATGGGCGGGTTGATGTCCGTTGCGAAAGCATCGAAGCGCTAAAAAAGGGCGATTTTAAAATCATCGAAATCAATGGTGTGCTTTCTGAACCGACTCATATCTATGATGCGTCCCAATCATCCTATTGGCAGGCTGTCAAAGAAATTGCCCGACATTGGAAAATCCTTTATCAGGTTGCCACCAAAAATCATGATAATTTTGGTGCAGAATATGACGATACTTGGGAGTATATACGGGCTGTCAAAGCTTTGCGGAAGTATATTAAGGGGCTTTCTTCTGGTTGAGAGAGTTGAAGGAGGTGAAGGAGATGAGACGCTTGCCCTTTGGGCTTTGCTGGTTGAGTCACTCGCTTTGCTCGTTGGTTGAGTCGCTTCGCTGGTTGAGTCGTTCGCTTTGCTCTCTGGTTGAGACGCTTGTCATTGTGCAATAACCTTCACTATGGATCCAAAACAATAACTTTCATTAAATAGAAAAGAACCCGTATTTATTGAGTTTATTTCTTGTCCTTCCAAAAAAGACCGAACCATTGTTGCTATAAATCTAGGTGATTCCCCCCGAAAAAATTCCTTTCGGCTTGTCTTTATCAAGAAACCCCACCAAAGTGCCCCTTTGTTAAGGGGTACTTCAAGGTCAAGCCGAAAGGAATTTTGAATACTGCCTAAACTCGAAGCAACGAACAAAATGTTCTATTTTTGCCATTCGGTTGCCCTTAAGAAAGGGAAACCTATGGAAGGGTTTCACAAAAAGAAAAAATAGGACATTTTGTGGCGCCAGACAAGAACTCCATGCCAACAGAAAATTGTTTTTCACAATACTTCGGTAAGAAATGAAAACTCCGACATAGCCTACGTATTTATGCAACAAACCAATTCAGCCCAAAACATTAAATTGTATCTAATAGAAAATGCCTGAATCATTTTATTTCAAACAACAAAAAATCACGTATCTTGCGGGCTATTAAGCCATTACAGTTACCAATAAAGAATAATGCAACCTGCATCGAAACACTATTTCTTCCTACTGCTGCTCTTTCTTTTTTCCCGAAAGGGAGATATGCACATAGAAAAAGCTAAACTATTTCATGGCAAAATGGCTATTTTGTCTATGGTGGAATATGATGACGGTATTCTTTTTGCCGCAAGGCGAATGACAAAAAATAGCAAATGGGGTATGTATTATAGCCAATATGGGGGCCAACCAACGAATTTTGCGAAAGCGAAAAGAATCAAAATAAAAACACCTAACAAAAGACCAAAACATTTTGTACCTGGTGATTTTATTCCTTCCTCCCAAACGCTCTATTTCACGACTGCTTCCAACAACCACTTGGCCATCGCAAAAGGGCAGTTAACAGGGCAAGAATTAACGAACATTGAACTGCTACCTATGAATAACAAAGAGCATAATTTTGCTCACCCTACTCTATCTTCAGATGGTAAAACGATGATTATTTCTTCTTCCATGGATGGAAATATGAATCTCTATCAATACCATAAAGATGACACCGGAAGTTGGAATTTGACTAGAAGAATCTTAGAATTAGAAAGCGGATACGATGAGATTTTGCCAAACTTAATCAACGACACGACCTTAGTTTTCTCGTCCAATAGAGACGAAGGAAAAGGGGGATTTGATTTGTATTTAGCGCAAGCGGAAAGTCCAGATTTTTGGGGAGAACCGACTAACCTTTCGGAATTTAATACCGCTAATGATGAGTTTAGTTATTTTAGGATAGATTCGACTAGCGGATACTTTACGGTGGCAGATACAATTTATGGGAGTACTGATTTTTATTATTTTTTGCAATAAAAGGAGCTCTTCCCATTTTTTTCTTTAAATTGCCTGCTTCTACAAACATAACTCTTCATGATCAACCATCTTTCTGCTACAAAACAATTCGTTCAAGAAGTACTTATTATTTCTATTATTTTTCTATTTACTTTTCCAAAATTTGAACCTGATTTTGGAATTGGGCTAGACACTTCCTACGCTTGGGGGCTTAATTATTTGTTTGCCAATCAATACGACACCCTGATACACCTAAATTACCCTGTTGGTCCCCTTGGGTTCCTGAAATTTCCGACAACTGAAGGAAATAATTTACTTTTTTCTATACTGTTTTTTAGTGTCCTGAAGATTATATTCATCAAGCTTTTGCTGGTATTAGACAAGCAAACGAACCAAGCACAATCTATTGCAAGCATTTTGCTGATATTTATGGCATCACTTTTTGTCAATATCGATTTTCTGGTCATTTCCATCACCTTTATAGTCAACCTACTTTTACTAAAAAAGCACCATTTAGGCCTTTTTATTTTTGGGGTTTTGGTCGCTTTAACTGGTTTGTTTATAAAAACATCAATAGGGGTAATCTCTCTGTCTATTGTCTCAATTACTCCAATAATTCAATTTATGGAGCACAGAAATAAAAAGATTTTGAGCGCACAAATCATCGCTGGATTGTTAGTTTTCATGGCATACGGACTAACCATTTTCAAGGGTAATATTCCTTTATTTTTTAACAACTTAATTGGCACTATACAGCTTTCAAAAGGTTATAGCAATACCCTAGCGCTCCATCCCAACAACAATTGGATACTCATCATTTCTTTTTTAATACTATTTTTCTCCTTACCGATATTAATCACTACATCTTACTTTCGTAAAATATACTTACTATTAATGTTTCCATTCTTTGCTACATGGAAACATGCGATGGGACGACAGGATATTACTCATTACTTTATTTTAATCATTTTTTTAATAGTCGTGTCCTTTATTCTTGTAATTAGTCAAAAAAAACACCGACTAACCCTACTGGGTGTTTTTGGCGTAAGCATTCTTTTATTAAGCATAAACATGCAAAACTTACCATTATACCGGATTAATAAAGTTGCTTTTATCCGTATCAATAACTTCTTAGAAGTGCTTGATTTTGAAGGGTTTAAAAAGAATTACTACTCGATGTCGCAGGCTGCTATCCGCCCAAACAAACTGCCTGATGACATCAGAGAAATCATCAAAGAGAAGACCATTGACTTCTACCCTTGGGAGCTTTCCTATGCCCCCGCAAACAAGCTCAACTGGCAGCCAAGAAAAACAATCGAAATCGGAGCTTCCACATCACGTTGGGCGTCTGCCAAAGCCACAGAGAATATAAAAAATAAAAACACCGCTCCAGATTTTATGCTTTTGCACCTTCAAAGCGACGAAAACGGAAGTCGGCTTGGCTCCATTGATAGACGTTATATGCTTAATGATGAGCCTTTATTCATTCACAATTTATTGAATCACTACTCAATAAAAATAAAAAATACTAATTTTATATTATTTAAAAAGAATGACGCTGACAACATTTCTTCCACCACCCTAAACAAATGGGAAAAGCATCATTTTGGTGAATGGATTCAGATTCCTTATTCCCCTGATGACATTACTAGAGTTAAGGTACGCTCTAACAACACTGCCCTAGGCAAACTAAAAAACTTCTTCTACAAAGAAGAAAAATACCTAATTGACTACCTATTTGAAGGAGGCAAAATACTGACGTTTAGATATGTACCTTCTACCGCAATAGATGGGCTCTGGTGCAATCCTTTTTTATTAGATCCAGCATCCAATACTATTGACCCAAAAGTGATTAAGATTAGGCTAAGAAATACCAACAATAGATTTATCAAACAGGATGTCCAAATACAACTCGAACAAACAAAACTCAAGAATAGGACTGCCAACCAACTATTCCACAAAGAGCAACTGCCCCAAAGGGTAACTATTTTGCGGTCTCATGCTAATTTTGAGCAGTCCCCTTCCAATCAAAAATCAAATACAACAGATGCCTTTACAGGAATGAATGCCCAAACCATACCACCCAAAGCTTATTCCTACGGCTTTCATATCCCATTAGATTCTTTATGGAAAAACCAGCCCGATTCTGTTGATGAGTTACTAGTAGAAGCTGACGTTCATTATAAGAATCTTTATGGTTTGCCACCTATCATCATTTCGACCCATGATAGTAGTGAAGATTTTTGGTACACCGGTAAACTACAAAAAACAATAGATGCTGACCGGTGGGGCTATGGCTTTGCTAGCAAAACGATCCATCGTCAGCAGCATTCTTCTGGGCGTTTAGCCATTTATATTTGGAACACTACTGATTTTTCGATAACCATTGATGACTTTCGCTTAAATATTAGCGCCAACAAAAGAGACTAAGCACACCAACCTTATTTGCAATCCTGCGTTACTATTTAAGGACGCTAGATGCTAGTTGCTGGTTGCTAGATCGTGGAATGTCGAGCCGAACGGCCGTTCGGGTGTCTGGCAATCGGGTTATTGGACACTAGTTACTGGTTACTGGCGCTTTGGGATGTCCGTTCGGGTGTCTGGCAATCGGGATGCTGGACGCTAGTAAAAGATGCAGGAGAAGCTCTCCAACTAAATTCTAAAAACGGATAATGTCAGCCAATACAGTCATTTCTAACTACCAAAACTTAAGTTACTAATCGATATGGAAACTTTTAAGCCAAAATATTTCTACTCCGTCATTAGTGTGGCTATATCGCTAATGATGTTGGGGCTCTTCGGGATGATTATCATTCATGGACGGGCATTGGTGCAATACACCAAAGAGAAGGTCAATATCATCGTCGAAATCCGCAATGGCACAGACAACGATGACATCCAGACCATCATCAAAAACATTAAAAACAAACCCGCTGTCAAGTCGAATAGTGTCGAATATGTCTCTAAAGATAAGGCGTTGGAGCTTCTATCTGAAGATTTTGGGCTAGAAGTCTCTTCTTTGGGCATGGCCAATCCGTTGTATGACATCATTGTTTTTAACATCAAGTCGGACCAGCTCTCCAACCTAAACCTAATACATCTCAAAAAAGAACTCAAGCGCAACAACCATATCGCCAATGTCATCTACGAAACAGATTTGATTTCCAAAATCAATCAAAACATCACCAATGTGACCTACATTGCTGCAGGAGCGAGCCTATTGATGCTGTTTATTGCGATAATATTGATTAACTATACGATTCGGTTAGTTATTTATGGAGACCGAAAGTTGATTTACAACCAAGAGATGGTCGGTGCATCTTGGCGTTTTATCCGTCGTCCTTATGTATTTCGGGCGATTCTGAATGGGCTATGGAGTGGGTTGATAGCGATAGGCATCCTAATCGGCGCACTATATATGGCCAATAAAAGCATTCCAGACCTTGAATCTATTCAAGATTTTAGTACCTTTGCGGTGATGCTAGTGGGATTGGTGGTACTAGGTGTTATGATTTCGGGTACAGCCACCTACTTTGCAGTAAATAATTATCTCAAGAATGTGGCGTAAAAGCCCTATTCTTCAAATCAATATTGAACAAAATGGCAAAGAAGAAGAAATATAAAGTGCCACCGCAAAAAGCTTCAAGCTCAGTCCCTAAGGTAGCCAAAGTTGTCCAAAAAAACAAGCCCAAAGCAGCAGTCGTTGCACCTGAACCTACGTTTATTTTTGGCCGTATCAACTACATCTACATGCTTATTGGCGCCGCCTGCTTAGCCATTGGCTTGGCTTTGATGAGTGGTGGAGCGATGCCGGACCCCGACACATGGGACGACAGCCTTATTTATAGTTTTCGTCGGATAACGCTTGCGCCAATGATCATGATAGTCGGCTTAATCCTACTCATTATTGCTATTTTTAAGCGCAAATAGTCCTGCATTGTGATGCTTTCGCAAATATCCATACGGGTATTATTTAGAGACCAATAAGGAATGGTATTTGCTTAAAAACAAATACCCCCACGTTACAAAAAAATAAATTATGACCTATCTGTACGCAATAATTCTAGCAATTATTGAAGGGATTACCGAGTACTTGCCTGTATCATCTACGGGTCACATGATTATAGCATCTTCCTTTATGAAAATAGCTGGGGATGATTTTACCAAGCTATTTACGATTGTCATTCAGCTAGGAGCGATTCTCTCTGTGGTGGTTTTATACTGGAAGCGTTTTTTTCAGAGTTGGGATTTTTACTTTAAGTTATTCGTGGCATTTATACCAGCGGTGGTATTGGGGCTATTGCTCAATGACCTTATAGATGAGTTGTTAGAAAGTCCTGTGACGGTGGCTATTTCGCTGGTGATAGGCGGTTTTATCCTACTCAAGGTCGATGATTGGTTTAAGTCCAATGAAGTAATTAATCCCGAAAACCCAACCGAACATACGGAGATTTCCTATTTGACTGCGCTAAAAATTGGTTTTTTCCAGTGCTTGGCGATGGTACCTGGGACTTCACGAAGTGGAGCAAGTATCGTCGGTGGCATGACCCAAGGAATCACCCGAAAGGTGGCGGCGGAATTTTCATTTTTCTTGGCTGTTCCTACGATGTTTGGGGCGACTGCCAAGAAGCTTTATGACTATTACAAGGCAGGATTTGAGCTAAACAGCGAACAAGTCAACTACTTAATTATCGGAAATATTTTGGCATTTATTGTAGCTCTAATCGCGATAAAATCCTTTATAGATTATTTGAGTAAAAAAGGTTTTAAGGTATTTGGATACTATCGTATCGCCTTAGGAATTATCTTACTCATCATTCACTTCTTCTTTTATCCATTGAGCATTTAATAGTTCTTTGCAGAAAAAACAGACATGCCAAACACTCCTATTATACCGTTGCCGAAAGGCGAAACACGGACCAAAGAAGAATTCTTAGAAGGCGTCACGGTACTCATCAACAAGCCCAAAACTTGGACTTCTTTTGACGTGGTCAACAAGATCCGCAGCTCCCTAAAATATCGACTAGGTATCAAAAAAATCAAAGTTGGTCATGCGGGCACTTTAGATCCTTTGGCGACAGGTTTATTGACCATCTGTATTGGCAGGCACACCAAAAAAATTAATGAGTTAACGGGATTGCCCAAAACATATACGGGACAATTTTTCATCGGAGCCACTACCCCATCCTACGACTTAGAAACAGAAGTAGATGCCACTTTTCCTATTGAACACATCGATGAAGCCCTTTTAGCGGAAGCGGTCGCCAAATTTCAGGGAAAAATCACCCAAATCCCACCTATTTTCTCCGCCATCAAACAAGATGGGAAAAGACTTTACAAAATTGCCCGAGAAGGTGGCACCGTCCAAATAAAATCCAGAGAAGTAGAAATTCTATCCTTTTCCATTCATAACATTCATCTTCCGACCGTTGATTTTGTGGTAGATTGCAGTAAGGGCACGTACATTCGCTCACTGGCTTATGACTTCGGCAAAGCTTTAGAATCAGGCGCTTACCTTGCGGAATTAACACGTACCAAGGTGGGAGATTATTCTCTAGAGCAAGCTTGGGAGTTGGATGATTTTATTGCTTCTTTGCCGGAGAAGGGAACTACTTTATAATTTGCAATTTATGTTTCGGTACTTAAGTTTCGGTACTCAAGCTTAACGGTATTGGGATAGATTGGCTTCATGCATGCTTAATTTTCGGGGGATTAGTAATGGGTAAAGGCAAGCTACGTCGGAGATTTCAATTTTTCCACCTAAGTATTGTTATATCAATATCTTTACCAATGGTTCGGTCATTATTTTGGCAAAAAAGTAGAAAAAAGCCCTATAAACACTGGCTTTTTTCTATTTAATGCAAGTTAGTCAACGAAGTCATTGAATTTTCGAAAGCGAATAATTACCCCTATCAAGCAGATATTTTTGGGCAGGCTTTTCCGCAAGGAGAGCTCTCAGAGTATTGCGGAGATCAAGAATTATACGGTATTGAATTTGGGCCAGAAAAATGCGAGCCTATATTTCTGACTTTTACCCGAGATGGTCGGCTGTGCAGTCCTATCCAATTTATGATTAATGGCACGCCAGAAGATGATTATTTCCATACCATCGCCACCAAGACCCAATACGCCGGAGCAGAAGCCCACATATTGGTCATAGATTTTTTGCGCTATCTCAGTCAATGGTTCGGTCATTATTTTGGCAAAAAAGAAGCAACTAACCCAATAAATACTGGCTTTTTTCTATTTAATGCAAGTTATGTTCTTGGTTGAGTTGCGTGAAATAGAAGTTAATGCCTGAATCGAAGTTTGAAAAAATAATATATGCGATCAACCTAAAACCCCGTAGGGGTTTCCCTGCTTAGCCCATAGTG
>CAMZKG010000035.1 GCA_947311105.1 uncultured Saprospiraceae bacterium | reverse complement strand
CTCCGTGACCCGCTACGCCTACGTATTTACAACACAAGCCTTTCTTAGCCCATAGCTTCACTATGGGCTAAGCAGGGAAACCCCTACGGGCTCTACGGTTTTTTTTGTTTGGTTCGTACTTTGTTTTTTGGGGTGCTGGGGCGTCTTTTTAAGCCTGTACTTTGTTTTTGGTGGAGCTGTAACGCTTGCTGGTTTTTTTGAAACCCCAAACTATGTTTGGGGTAAAACTGGGTAACCCCTACGGGGTTTTTTGTTTGGTTCGTGCTTTGTTTTTTGGGCTGGGGCGTCTTTTTGAGCCCGTACTTTGTTTTTGGTGGAGCTGTAACGCCTGCTGGTTTTTTTGAAACCCCAAACTATGTTTGGGGTAAAGCTGGGTAACCCCTACGAGCCCGAAGGGGTTTTAGGTCGATCGCCTATTTGTTTTTCCCAACTTCGATTCAGGAATTAACTTCTATTTTACGCAACTCAGCCAAAAACATTAACTTGCATTAAATAGAAAAAAGCCAGTGTTTATAGGGCTTTTTGCTACGTTTTTGCCGAAATAATGACCGAACCTTTTTTGTTGTTCAATTATTCAAATAAGCCTTCATTGTATTTTTCATCAAACCAAGGACAGTCATAGGGCCGACCCCACCTGGCACTGGGGTCATAAATTCAACTTTTGGCGCAAGCCCGTCATAATCCACATCTCCGACGAGACGATAGCCGCTTTTTCTAGTAGCATCTTCGACTCTATTAATTCCTACGTCTATGATAGTCGCCCCATCCTTGACCATATTAGTAGTCAAGAACTTGGGGATACCGATAGCCGCAATGATAATATCCGCATTTTGGGTATGAATTTTCAGATTTTTTGTTCGGCTATGCACCAAGGTCACGGTTGCATTGCCTAGTTTAGCTTTTCGCGAAAGCAAAATACTCATGGGAGTACCAACAATGTTACTCCGTCCGATCACGACGACTTCTTTTCCAGACGTTTCAATTCCGTAATGCTCCAACATCAATAAGATTCCGTAAGGAGTGGCCGGCAGGAAAGCATCCATCCCCTGCGCCATTTTGCCAAAATTCATGGGATGAAAGCCATCCACATCTTTGTCAGGATTAATCGCCAAAAGGACTTTTTGCTCATCAATGTGCTTGGGCAGGGGCAATTGGACGATAAAGCCATCAATATCATTGTTACTATTTAATTGTTCAATGACCGTCAGAAGCTCTGCTTCCGCGACGTCATCAGGACGCCGAATCAGGGTCGATTCAAAGCCCGCTTGCTGACAAGAGCGTACTTTATTACGTACGTAAGACTCACTCGCAGGATTATTTCCTACCAATACAGCCGCCAAATGTGGACGACGCTTGCCGAGTTTCGCTAATTTATCTGTTTCAAGGCGCAACTCATCTTTTAGTTGATTAGCGAGCCCTTTACCATCAATAATTTTCATGCTTCCATTTTGGACAAAAGTAAGATAAATGATTGCAAAAAGGGATGATTTGGCTCACTAAGTGGAAGAATTTAGTCAGAACATAGGGGGCTAGTAGGCGCTAGCAGTCTAATAGTAAATATACCAATTGTTATATAATATAACGCAAACTACTAAAATTCAGTGTTTTATATGGTAAAAAAGAAATTTTACTAATAAAATAAGCAAGCTTTTCTACCATACATTCCTTATTTATTTCATACCTTTATGGGAAGAATCTAATTTTTAAACTTCAAAAAGGATTTATGATCAAATTTTCATTTACTCGACTCACCCTTTTGTTTCTTTTCCTTTCATTGACTTCGTTTGCTTTTGGACAAAATAACGTCTCAGGCATCGTCACTGACAGTGAAACTGGAGAAACCGCTATAGGGGCAAGTGTCTTAATAAAAGGCACCGTAAGGGGTACCGTAACCGACGTTGATGGCTCATTTTCGCTTACATCGCATGTTGCGCTACCTTATACACTACAGATTTCTATGGTAGGCATGGAAACACAATCAATTGAAGTGACAGAGACCAATGCTACGGTTAATGTTGCTTTGAATACGCAAGCTATTATCGGTAACGAAGTAGTGATTTCCGCATCAAGAGTGGAAGAAAAAATACTTGAATCACCTGTAACCATAGAAAAATTGGACTTAATAGGTATTCAGCAATCTTCTTCTGCGGATTATTACGACGAGATAAACACCCTGAAGGGAGTTCGTTCTTCTTCTGGGAGTATGACTTTTACTTCTTATAACACTCGTGGATTTGCTGCTGTCGCCAATACTAGATTTGTCCAGTTGATGGATGGTATGGACAATGCCGCTCCTTTATTAAATTTTCCTACTGGTAATGTAGTAGGTATTTCAGAATTGGACATCGCCAATGTAGAGCTAGTCCCAGGAGCTGCTTCGGCACTTTATGGCCCTAATGCTTTTAATGGTATCTTATTGATGAACAGCAAGAGCCCTTTTGATTATCAAGGACTTAGTGCACAGATGAAAGCTGGATTGACTCAATCAGAGACTTCACATGACAGTTATTCTGACCCTATGGGACAAGTGACTATCCGTTGGGCTCAGAAAGTCAATGATAAATTTGCTTACAAATTTAACTTCTCCACCCTTCAAGCCAAGGACTGGGTGGCAGATGACTATGAATGGGACAGACCTACCGAAAATGATGGTACCATCAAAAAAGGTGACCCTAATTTTGATGGACTCAACCTTTATGGTGATGAAACACAGATTTTCTTACCATTTAGCGCTCCTAGTTTGAATGCTGGACTAAGCCAAGCCTTAGCATATAAGTTCTCTGGCAATGGTGCAGACCCTGCGCTGTATCAATTTTTCAAGGACACATTCCCAACGCTTATTGCGCAAGCGGATCCTATCCAAATCACCAGAACAGGACTCAAGGAAACTGACTTACTAGAAAGTCGCGATGCGACCAGCATCAAAGCTTCTACGGCACTTCATTATAGAATTACTGACAAACTGGAAGCGAGCTACAGCTACCGCTATGGTAATGGTAGTACCGTTTATCAAGGTAGTGAGCGCTATGTATTGCGTAATTTTATTCAGCAGTACCACAAAGTAGAACTAAAAGGGGCTAATTTCTTCCTACGTGGATACACTTCTGGTACAGATGCAGGTAAATCATACAATTTAACGGCTTTAGGTGGCTTAGCTAATGAGCGTTTATCACCCAGTGGCTCTAAGTGGGTGCCTACTTATGCTGGAACTTATATCGGTGGAGCATTAAAAGCCATGTTGGTGGATTCACTTATCCCCGATTTAGCACACATCCCTGATGCCAAGAAAGCAGAGTTGCATCAAGCCGCACGTGCCGCAGCAGACGCAAATATTGCCAAGCCAGGCTCTGCCGCCTTCCAAAGTGCAGTCAACTCCGTCAGAGATGGTCTTTTCCAAAAAGGTGGGGCTGGTTTTATTGATAACTCTAAACTCTATCATGTAGAAGGAAATGTCAACCTAGGTGGTCTCTTTGACGATGCGATTGGCCTACAAGTAGGTGGTAACTGGAGACAGTACGACCTTTTCTCTGATGGGACTATCTTTAATGAAGACCCAGATGGTACCGGTGTTAATAGCCGTATCAAAATCAATGAATATGGTGCTTACGCACAAATCCAAAAGAAAATAATGAGTGATCGCCTAAAAATAGGCGCTTCTATCCGTTATGATAAAAATGAGAATTTTGATGGTAACGTGACGCCTAGAGTGTCATTTGTATATACAGCAGGTGAAAAAAGACAGCACAATTTTAGAGCTTCTTTCCAGACTGGATTCCGTAATCCTTCTACTCAAGCTTTATACATTTACTTCCCTACGACCAATATCATTATTGGTACTTCTAAAAAGAATTCGGAGAGATATGGCTTAGTGGGTGACCGTGCAAGAGCATGGACCAAGGCTTCCTATGATGCGTCTATTGCGGCTTTATTGGCTGCTGATCCTAATTGGATGGACAAAAGAAAGACCATCAAACTAGACTATGTCAAGCCAGAAAATCTTAAAGCTTTTGAAGTAGGCTACAAAGGTGTCCTTATGGACAAATTAATGGCGGACATCAATGTTTACTACAACATCTACAATGATTTTATCAACCAACAAAATGTAGTCAACATGGATACTGTTTATCACAAGAAGCAAGCCATTGCTCCTGGACAGTCATTCAGAGTCTATTATAATGAAGATAGAAAAATCACTTCCTACGGTGTAGGTTTTGGCATGGCATACAGCCTTCCAAAAAGCTACAAGCTTACAGGAAATGTTTCTTATCAGCAGTTTAGTGCAGAAAATCAAGACGATGAAAATTTTGAATCAGGATTCAATATGCCAGGCATTATGTTTAATGTAGGCATCGCCAATAGAAAAATAGCCAAAAATCTTGGTTTTGGGATTTCTTACAAATGGTCGGATTCTTTCAAGTGGGAAAACTCCTTCGGAAACGGAATTGTGCCTGCTTATGGTAGCCTAAATGGACAACTAAGCTACAAGATAAAGCCTTGGAAAACAATAGCTAAGCTCGGTGCTTCTAACATTCTTGGTACAGCGTACCGAACTAATGTAGGTGGCCCTTGGGTTGGCCGAACGGTCTTCTTGTCCTTGACTTATGACCAGATGAGTAGATAACTTCTACCACATACCAATTAAAAAGGGATGTACCGTTTGGTACATCCCTTTTTTTGCTGCTTGCAGAAATAAAAAAATCCCTTCGACAGAATCGAAGGGACTAACTCAAACAAATAAACACAAAAACTACTTTGAGACAAAGATAAGCATCATCTTTATTAGTTACAATAGTTTGTAAATAAAAACTTAACAAAAAGTAGATATTTAACATATAAGGGCTTACACAATAATAAAAAAAGCAAATTATATACTCATTTATACACTAAATTCAAAATTATAATTTTTCAAACATTTTAATCTTAACAAACATTTTAAATAGCTTTGTAACTGATTAGACCAGGGTAGGTTTTTGCCACAAAATGCCCTTTTCGCACCTATTTTTGTTTTTTTCACACCGTAAAGCCCACTACTTCAACATACAGAAAAATGTCTATTTCCTGTCAAAAAAAAATAAAACAGCACCGCCCTATCAGTCGTTACTTTTTTCGTAACTTTGTTTTCTGTTTTCAGTAAAAAGACTAGAAAAATGAATAAGAAAAATGGCAAAATAACCGCAAAAAAGACACCCAAAGTGTGGCGTCCTAAAGAACTATCACACAACAAGGTAAATACCAAAAAAAATCAATCCATCACCCTTGATGAAATCATTGACCTAGAAGACATTAATGACTTTACTAGAGTCTTTGAAAGCTCTAACAAAGCTCAAAAGTTAGTTCAAATTATTGACTACCAAAAAGAGCTTGAGCAACTACAAGTTGAACTGATCAAGCTCCAACAATGGGTCATGAAAACTAATCAGCGCGTAGCCATTCTTTTTGAAGGTCGTGATGCAGCTGGGAAAGGAGGCTCTATTAGACGTTTTATAGAACATCTCAACCCACGATCCATGCGCGTAGTCGCCTTACCTAAGCCTACCGAAGTAGAAATGGGACAGTGGTACTTTCAAAGATATATCAACCAATTGCCTAATCCGGGAGAGATTGTTTTCTTTGACAGAAGCTGGTACAACCGTGCCGTTGTAGAGCCTGTCAATGGCTTTTGCACCAAAAAGCAATACAAGCAGTTTCTTGTTCAAGTATCTGATTTTGAGCACATGCTTTACGAAGATGGAATTATTCTTTTTAAGTTTTGGTTCTCTATCTCTAAATCAGAGCAACTAAAACGCTTCAACAAAAGAATGCAAAACCCACTAAAACAATGGAAAATAAGCCCTGTTGACCTAAAAGCACAGGATTTGTGGGACAAATACACACATTACAAAGAAGAAATGTTTTACAAAACCCACTCTTCTTATAGTCCTTGGATTATTGTTCAGGCCAATGTCAAAAAAGAAGCTCGCTTAGCTTCAATTAGATACGTTTTGGATCATATTGATTATGAAAATAAAGGAGTAGGCAGCAAGACATCCTTACACCCAGACCCAAATGTTATTCAGCGGTTTCATCGCAGAGATAAGCAGCTAGATTAACGGTGTAGCGGTGTAGCGGTTTAGCGGTTTAGCGGTTTAGCGGATTTAACGGTTTAGCGGGTTTAACGGGTTTAGCGGCTTAGCGGCTTTAACGGGTTTAACGGGTTTAGCGGGTTTAGCGGTTTAG
>CAMZKG010000034.1 GCA_947311105.1 uncultured Saprospiraceae bacterium | reverse complement strand
ATGCCCTTTTTGCGCCTGTTTTTGCTATTTTTTTATCACGTAGCGGTGCTACGCTTCAAAAAAAATAGCTTCAACATACACAAAAATGCCTATTTTCTGCCTAAAAATAGGGGCACCTAAACAGTTACAAAAAAAATGAATAATGAGTAGAGTTTACCTTTTATTATTGGGATTTATTTTTTTGGCTTCTTGCAGTGGAACCAAGAAGATGGCTTCCAAATCTAAAATTACCGATGTCTTTCTGCTACAAAATGGGCAGACCATTAAGCTTCAAAGTAATGACCAGCAGACCATTGCTAAAGCCCCTTTTGCTTTGAGATTTTATTGTCAGCGATATACCAAAGACGCATACCATGCAGTCCAAATTGCTGCTCTCAGGGATCAATCCGCTTTTGACAAGGTTTCTGTCGGAATGCCCATGGAAGAATTAGCTAATTTTGGCCCGGCTTCGGGGCTCGCAGGAACGAGCGAAGGTTATGATGCGCTGTATCTCAATGACTACGGACATCATTATTTGTATTATGAAAATGAGCAGAACCGTAGATTATTATTGCTCGACAAAGAAGGTGAAAACTTGTTCTTAGAGTTTCATGTTCCGAAGTTCTTCTTCGGCGACAAGCTTTATGAGATTGCTGATGCACCCATATCTACTGTATATCTTGTTATTTTTATAGATAGAAATGCGGATGGGATAATGGATTCTGGAGAGTTGACAAAATTGACTTTACACCTAGAGTAATGGACTGCCGCAGATATGTCCCCTGCTGGGGGCAAATTGGGGGGCGGAGTGCTCAAGGACGTTTTTTTTGGCTTCTTGCTTATTCATTGGGAACTTAATGGACTTACTTTTTGTATTTGTGTTCATTGATTGAGTCCATTCCGAAAAGTCAACGTACATTGTTATTTGGAGATTTTATTCTTCCAGACCCAATTTTAACAGTGGTTTCAGTTGAACGATTGGACAATTGCACAGTTGAACAAAATAAAGTGCTTCGTAATTACGCAATTGTCAACTCAACGTCTGCAATTGTCAAAAGGATTTGAAAAAGTAATTTACAAACTGTACTTTTGATGCACTAGCTAATTACTTACAATTTTGAAGTATTCGCTACAAAAGGGTATAATATTTGTCAGTTAAACGTATTATCGCTTTAAGATGTACGAATACTTGGCTATATTTACGCCTTGAAAATAAAATGGCTATCAAGTGTTGAATTTTTTCAGCAGATAATGAAGCATAAAGACCTAAAAAAAACTTAAATGGAAAATGTAATCCCAAGATATCGAAGACCTATCCCGAGTATAGGCGATCCAGTGATAGATGTAGCTCACTGGGATACGGCCATCGATGCGTATGATGATAAGGAATATAAAAAATCCGTCTTTGAAGTGCTCAATTATATCAATCCCGCCCTTTTAAAAGGAAAGGACTTGACTGGAGATGTTGAAATCATCCAAATGCAAGGTTCGGCAGAGATTCAAGTAAAAATTACCGATAAAACGCTTAGAATTCAAGCGCCTTTTCTGAAAATTACTAGCGAAACGAATAAAGTGGCGTTGCTAAGACGAGTCGGAGAAGTCAACTTTAGCCCTTTGGGTTTAGCCAGCATTGTATTGCGTGGCGAAGAGCTTTGGTTTGAGTACGAAATGTCTTTGGTGGTTTGTCAACCTAATAAAGTCTATGATTTGTTGCATGAAGTCTGTGTCTATGCGGATGATTACGACGATCAATTTATTGATAAGTATAAAGCGACCTTTTATAAGGAGCCGAAGATCAAGCCCCTTTCGGAAAAAGAGAAAGAAGAAGTCTGGTCTCAAATTTCAGACATCTTTGAAGACTATCATAACTATACGCAGTTTTTTATCGAAAAACGATGGACAAACTTTCAGTGGGATAATTTGGTGATTTCTTTGTTGAAATTATCCAATATGCCCTACATTCATGGTAAGTTGCGTTCTGATTTGATTGAATATGTTCGGAACCTATTTAATGGTGATTTGGACTTTCAATTTCGGGTGGACAAGGGCGTTAATTTTATGAAAAAACTTTCTGCAAAGCCAAAGGAAGAAATCATGAAAAACGCCTATCATGCGGAGCAGTTTATTTCGTTAAGGTGGAGAAGTTCGCCACAGATTGTTACCGATAGACTAAAAGGCAACTTGGAGCAGGTGCAAAAATATGAAAAGGAAGAGAGTTATTTTAGCTTGTCTTATTATTTGCAATTTACTTTGCTGAAGTTGATTTATGATTTTAATTTGGAAGAGAGCTACAAGAAGGCGATCGAAGATGTGATGGAAGAAGTTTCTAGTTTGGAGCCCGATGAAGCAGCCCCAAAATTGACGAAAGTCTATTATCAGCTTTATGAAGCTAATGTGACGGAGCAAGAAGTAACGGAAGCACCCAAAAAGAAAAAAGGCTTTTTCTCTAAATTGTTTAACTAGTTGATTGTGTGATGCTTATCATATAATCCAAACCAAATAAAATGGAAAACACTAAAAATTCAATATATAAAATTATTACCGCTAATGGCACAGGTACAGGCTTTAAGATTGATAGCCGGGACTTTGTCATTACCAATTATCACGTCATTAGCGGAAGCAAAATAGTAGCGGTAGAAGACCACAAACATAATCGCTTTGTAGCAAAAGTCGCGATGGTTAATCCTGAAGTGGATTTGGCGTTTCTCGAAGTGGAAGGACTAAAAGATAGAAAAGGGACGATAAAAATTGACCCCAACTATGCCGTGAAAAATATGCAAACTGTTTTTATTAATGGTTTCCCTTTCGGAATGCCGTTTACGGTGACGGAAGGCATCGTGTCTTCTACCAATCAGCCGATGCACGGACGTAATTATGTCCAGACGGACGCAGCGGTCAACCCAGGCAACTCGGGCGGACCCATGTTGGATGAAAATGGTGTCCTAGTCGGTGTAACCACTTCTAAATTTACCCAAGCTGATAACGTCGGTTTTGGTATTCAGCACACCGATGTTATTAAGCAGATCAACGAATACAATTTTGACGATGTAAAATATAGGGTCAAATGTAATTCTTGCGACAGCTACACGGTCGATGAGACGGAGTTTTGTTCTAATTGTGGAAACAATATCGATATCTCCGTTTTTGAAGAGTTTGAAATGTCCCATTTTGCCAAATTTGTTGAAACTGCGTTGGTCGAGTTGGGTGCCAATCCAGTACTTTGTCGGGCTGGAAGAGACTATTGGGAGTTTCACCAAGGCAGCGCACTAGTTCGTATCTTTGTGGTCAATAGCAATTACCTTTATGCCACTTCTCCACTGAATAAACTGCCCAAGGATAACCTTGATGCCACGCTGTCCTACATCGCATCTGATGCCGTAAAGCCTTATAAACTTGGCATTTATGAAAATAAAATCTTTGTTTCGTATCGCACGCATCTATCTGATATCTATTCTTCCGAAAAAGACTTGGTTAAGAAAAACATCATCGGGCTTGCGCAAAAAGCAGATGACTTGGACGATTATTTTCACAATGAATTTGGTTGTCCAATGTCCATGGAAAGCAAGGTCGATGACGACGAAATGGTCAATGAATTGCAGAATGCAGCTGTAGAAAAAGAAGAAACCACCGAAAATGAAACCGTATCAGTACATCAAGAAGATGAAGTCCCACCCATGGAGCGTTTGAAAAAACTAAAAACCATGTACGAGATGGAGCTGATCTCTGCTGATGAATATGCTGAGAAGAAAAAAGAAATTTTGGACATGGTCTAAAAATAGGCTCAAAAGAGTAAAAGCCCAAGGCCGTTTCGCCTTGGGCTTTTTTTATGTAAAAGGTGAAAGGCATAAAAGGTTGAGCTTGCTCCGAAAAGTCGTTGTAGTCCCCAACTAAGGGATGGAGCAAAAAATTATTTGGTTCAATTGTGCAATTGATCAACTGAAACCAGCCTGAAAATTGATTCACAGAATAAAATTTTGCAAAATCTCCAAACAAAAAAGGACAAAGGACATTAACTTTTCGGAGTGGACTCAAAGGTTGTTGCAGTAAAAAAAAGAGCACCAAGCCCTCCTAAAAACCCCGTAGGGTTTTCCCCAGCTTTACCCCAAATGAAATTTGGGGCTCCACACACCAGGCTTCACACCACCCACCAAAAAGCAACCCCTAGCCAAAAAAAGAGCACCAAGCCCACCTAAAAACCCCGTAGGGGTTCCCCTGTTTTACCCCAAATGAAATTTGGGGCTCCACACCCAGAAGCCACGCCCAGAAGCCACGCCCAGGTCGCACCAGGGGCCACAGCTAAGAAAAATACCAATAAACCCCAAGCACAATAATAGAAATAACAGCGCCTACAGGCTTTACATATTTCCAAGGAGTAATATCCACTTCTTCGGTATGTACTTGTTCAAATGGCACTTCGCGTGGGCGTAATTTACCGATAATCAACATGATAGCGACATTCAGCACAAACAAAATAAACATGACATGAAGAAAGTGGGGATACGCTTCTATCTTTACAATGTCTAAAGCGGCTTCATCTGTAATCCCTTTAGCCCTTGCGGCTTCAACCGCGGTATTGACAAGATTCGGCTTAATGATAAATTGGCTGATGGAGTATAAGATAACCCCGGACAATAGACCAATTTTGGCTGCGATGGCGGGTACATTTTTAGTCAAATACCCCACTACAATAATCGTCAAAATTGGGATACTATACGCCCCATTTGCTTCTTGCAAAATACCAAACAAACCTTGCGGAAACTTAGCAATCATAGGAGCTATGAGCATCGCAAATAGGGCTAAGAAAATACCAAATATCTTTCCCGCTTTCACTAGTTGTTGCTCATCTGCATCTTTGTTAAAATAGGGGCGATATAAGTCCACCCCAAACAAGGTGACAGAACTATTCAAACCACTATTAAAGGAACTCAGGATGGCCCCAAATAGCACCGCCGCAAAGAAACCGACCAACGGCCCAGGCAACACTTTATTCACCAACATAGGGTAGGCTTCATCAGCGTTGTCCAGTTCACTTCCAAATAGATGAAAGGCTATTATCCCGGGTAGAACCACTATGATCGGCCCTAAAATCTTAATAAATGATGCTAACATTAATCCTTTTTGTCCTTCCGCCAAATTTTTGGCACCTAACGCCCTTTGGATGATGGCTTGATTCGTTCCCCAATAAAACACTTGCACCAGCATCATTCCTGTAAAGAAGGTCGAAAATGGTATCGATGAATGGGCGGCCCCTATCGAATTAAACCGCTCTGGATGGGCAGCCATTATCGTACTTATTCCTTCGGACATACTTCCATTGCCGATAAGCTTCAAACCAAAATAAGGTATCAATACGCCGCCTATCAACAAGCCAACCGCATTAATCAAATCAGAGACCGCTACCGCCTTCAACCCCCCAAATATAGCATATATCGAGCCCACTATCCCTATGCCCCATACCGTTATCCATAGCGCAGTATCTTTGGACACTCCGAGCAACTCGGGCACCCCAAACATCCCATTGATTGCTAATGCCCCAGAATATAGGACTATCGGCAAAAAAATGACCACATAGCCCAATAAAAATAGGATAGAAGTGATGCGTTTGGTATGAGCGTCGTATCTTTTTTCCAAAAATTGGGGAACCGTCGTGATACCACCCTTTAGGTATCGCGGCAATAAAAACAAAGCGGTTATTACAATCGCTATCGCCGCCAGCGTTTCCCAAGTCATAACTAGTAACCCTTCTTTGTAGGCGGCTCCATTCAAGCCCACAATCTGCTCCGTAGAGAGATTGGTTAACAACAAAGAACCCGCAATAACCACTGCCGTTAGGCTCCGGCCTCCCAAAAAATAGCCATCTGATGAGTTTTCGTCTGTATTTTTTGTTGCCAAATAAGCGATTATCGCAACAAGAGCCGTAAAGCCTAGAAAGGAGATAATTTGAATCATTCTAGTTGGTTTTATGTTTTTACCCTGAGCATCAAGTGTCAGTTCAAGGCATTTTCGTATTACTCTACGCAAACTTACAATTTTTTATCTAATTAGAAGCTATTTTGTGCAAACGTTTGTGTCGTCTTAAAAATTGAACAACTCTCATGCGACATAATCCATAAAAAAAACTATATTTGCACCTACTTTTGCGATGCGGAGATTTCGTCGAGAACATGATTTCACTAATTTCGTAAGAACAATAAGAGAAAAGACACTGAACACCATGGGCAAAAAAGTATTAGGTATAGACGTAGGCGCTTCCGCCGTAAAAGGCGGGATTGTTGACCTGAAAAAGGGGGAGATGATTAGTGAGCGTTTCAAGATAAAAACGGGTGTACCCCCTTGTCCTATTGCGGAAGTTGTGGAAGCTTTCGCAAAAATTGTCGCACATTTTGATTGGAAGGGCGAAATTGGGGTAGGTTTTCCGTCTATCGTTAAAAAAAACATCATTTACTCCGCTTCCAACGTCGATAAAGCATGGATTGGCAATGACATTCAAAAAGTATTTGGTGAACGTGTAGGTCTGCCCGTATTTGCGGTCAATGATGCCGATGCAGCTGGGATGGCCGAGCGTGTTTTTGGTGGGGGCAAAGGGCAAAAAGGTACGGTCATCCTACTCACTTTAGGCACGGGCATCGGCTCAGCGTTCTTCAGAGATGGCGTTTTGATTCCCAATACGGAATTAGGGCACTTAAAATTTCGCGGAGACATAGCCGAGAAATATTGTTCTTCCCGCATCAAAGAGACCGAAGAGCTCTCCATGAAAAAATGGGGTAGGAGACTAGACCGATATTTATTGCACATTGAGCATTTATTCAGTCCGGACTTGATACTAATTGGTGGTGGCATCAGCCGTAAATTCGATAATTTTAAGGCTCACCTTACGGTAAAAACAGAAGTACGCCCTGCCAAAATGAAAAATGTTGCCGGTATCGTCGGCGCAGCCATGGCCGGAGATTTTGGCTAATTTGTCCTTCGGACGTTCATTTGCCTTTGGCGTTCATTTGTCCTTCGGACGTTCATTTGCCTTCGGCGTTCATTTGTCCTTCGGACGTTCATTTGCCTTCGGCGTTCATTTGTCCTTCGGACGTTCATTT
>CAMZKG010000033.1 GCA_947311105.1 uncultured Saprospiraceae bacterium | reverse complement strand
TGTATGTTGAAGCTATTTTTTTTGAAGCGTAGCTAGGCTACGTGATAAAAAAATAGCAAAAACAGGCGCAAAAAGGGCATTTTGTGGCAAAAGTCTGCGAGCACCTAAATAGTTACAAAACTTCACTAGACGTTAATCCTTAGCTACCTAGCACAAAACAACGAGCGGCAACATCTCTCCTATCTATGTATTTTAATGAGCGGCAGCAAAGCCTAAGCTGTGCCAAAAAGGTTAGCCTATTTTTTCCGAAAGGTCAAACAATACTGATGAAAAGTATTACTCACAAAAGTATAACCATAGCCGTAAGGCGCCAATCTCAAGTCATCTTGCAACCAAAAGAACTCTGGGAGTAGCGCAAAATGCTCTTGCAACTTCCAACCCAAGTCATACGCCAAAGGATAGCTTTTGCCTTTTTTCTTGATGTTTTTGACGATGATGGTAAGATATGCACCAGATTTCATTTTTTGCGCAAGCTTCGCATAGATGCTACACAATTCGTCCACAAACTGTTCATAATCAGAGATATTGCCTAAATCATGCGTATCATCAGAGTAATTAAGCTGAAGACCTTTGGCTTTTCTTGTCGCTTGATTTTCGGCTCCTTTCATGTTGAGCATATCCCAGTATGGCGGAGAAGTGAATAGATAGTCTATGGGCGGAAAATCCCTTTTGGTGATCTTTCGAGCATCTTTGAGAAGGAGTTTGTGCTTGATTTTTTGCGGAAGCGTCTCCGCGAAAGTGGCTAGTCGAGTATGGGCTATGTCAATAAAAAAGGAGCTCAACTCGGTGCCATAACCATTGCGCCCAATTTGTAACGCGGCCAATTGGGTAGAGCCCGTACCAGACATCGGGTCAAAGACATTATTTTTGGGCTTGGTGAATCTTTCGATAAAGAACTGGGCTATTTGTTCGGGAAATTTGGCAGGATGGAGAATCTCCTTTTTATTTCTTTTTTTGGGGCGGAAGATTTGCCAATTGGGTGTTTCGGCTTTAAATTGATTTTTTTCTAGTTGGATATTCTTGAAGAAATCTATCTCGGGGATGGAAAAATTCCCTAAACTATTTTCGTCCTTTCGGAAATAAGAAATGTAGTAGGTAGCTTGCGCAAAAGGGGCATATTTTTTTGCGGAAGCGAACGTATCATAGCATCCAATTTTTTCATCCCGAGCACTCAGGCCTGTGCCTAACATCTGACTCATATCCCAAGCATAAGGTAAATATTTGCCCCGATAGAGCGTATTTTGATGCATGATAGCAAGGAATCGACGGTGAATGAGATTGGGATATAATTTTTGGGCAATTTGAAAAATTTCTTTTTTTAGCTTTTGATAAGCGGTTAGGGACAAGCACGATTCTTGTCGTCGGATATCGATCAAGATGAGTTGAAGTTCGGGGATTTTTCTTTTGGATTCGGGATAGAAAACCTTGATATTTAGGGACTTAGCTACTTTCTTGATGGCTTTCTTGCCGATGTCATCTCCTAAATAATAAATATTTTGGGGCAAGCTACCATCTAGCCGAAGAAAAAATCTTAGATTTGAGCGGTAGGTGGCTTCATCTCCTTGGTCTATAAACCAAGATTTTTGGAAAGGCAGCCACTCCTTGGACGTGATATTGTTGAATCGGTTTCTCATAGCTGCAAAATACAAAAAAATGGTTAAACCCAAAGAATATTTAAGAGCGATGATTTTGAAAGAGCACACTAAGGTGCAACGTGATATTGTGGTCGCATGGATTGGAGACAATCATGAGCGATTTGGGCATTTGATGGAGCTATTTTTGGGAGATGAATATCGGGTTGTGCAGCGTGCGGCATGGATAGTACGGGAGATAGGAAAACGGAGAGCGGATTGGATTGCGGCTTATGTTGGAAAAATTGTCAACGCCATTGAAAATCCTATACATGATGCCGTGGTGCGCAATGGTTTGTTGGTGTTAGTGGACGTGGATGTGCCAAAAAAATATTATGGTCGATTGGCAGAAGTTTGCTTTAATTATCTTGGTGAAGTGGGGACGCCTACAGCGATTAAGCGGGCATCTCTATTGATTCTTGCGAAAATATGTAAAGATGAGCCCGAATTGAAGGAAGAGCTAGTATTGGTATTAGAAGATCAACTGCCACATTGTACCGTGGGCTTTGTGAATATTGCGAAGAAGTATATTCGAAAGTGGAAATAACAAATTACTCGTACACAGAACTAGCTGTAGTGGGTACGTCGAGTCTACGGCCGTTCGGCTTCTATGGCAATTAAATCATTTCATAATCCAGTATTTGATTTTGATGCAAGTCGAGCCGTTCGGCTTCAATAAAAGAATTAGGGATTATTGAGCCCAGCGATGGAAGGCATAAAAAAAGCCCCACTTCAGAAGAAGCGGGGCATTTTTATATGTATGGTTATTGTATTAACCGAAAGGCTTAATACTTAACACCAAGAGCTTTTAAAGTTTTGAAGTCTAAGCTTCCGATAGGAAGACCATTAGCCTTTTGGAACTTAACAAGAGCAGACTTCGTGTCAGCACCCATTACGTTATCAGCACCAGCAGCCCCAACATCATAACCTCTATCCATCAAAGCCTTTTGGATTTGGCGGATAGTATAGTTGGTGATAGAACTATTACAAAGCACCTTCTTCCATTCAGTGAAACCACCTTTCTTAACTAATACACGTCTAGTGATAGTAGTGTATTCAGCAGGGATAGTGATTGTACGTGTAGAAGCAGGAGACTTTAATACCTTGTGAGTCAAAGTAGCAGATTTAGAAGCAATAGCTTCTTCTCTTACAGTAGCAGGCTTAGACACGATAGTAGTCTTGTAGCTAGCATTTTGAGCAGGAATAACTTCTTCTCTTACAGTAGCAGGAGTTTTAACTCTCTTTACTGTGATGTCTTTGTATTGAGCAGGCACGACAACTTCTCTAGTTGTAGCAGGAGTTTTAACCACTCTCTTCGTGATGTTCTTAAATACAGCAGGGATAACTTCTTCACGTGTAGTAGGAGGAGTCTTCACTACTTTGTGAGTACGAGTACCCATCTTAGCAGGAATAACAACTTCTTTGATACAGTTAGAGTTAGGAGTTCCGTCACCACCAGCACAACCAACGTTTACACGCTTAGTGATTGTTCTGCTTTGAGAAGGTACTTCTACAAGACACCAAACTAAACAGTCATCAGGATCTTCAGACAAACACTGTTTGTTACCACGTTTTTTGACCCACTTCGTAGAAGCTGGCTTTACTTCGATAGTTTCAGTTTGTGTTTCATACTTAGGCGTCAATAACTGAATACGCTTAGACTCAGGAGTGATAACATAAGACTCCGTAGCAGTTTCGTAAGTTCCTGCAACAGGAATAATACGCTTGTACTCAGGCTTTACCATTACTCTTTCGGTAACAGTTTCGTAAGTAGCAGGAATAGTTTCGATACGCTTGTATTCTGGGCGTGTCATAACTCTTTCAGTAGTAGTCTCAAATGTAGCAGGAACAGCAACTAAACGAGTAGATGCAGCTTTAGATACATAAGATACAGTTTCAGATGAAAACTCTGCAGGCACAGCATAGTATCTTGCAGATGCAGCCTTTTTCTGTACTGTTTCTGTAGTTGTTTCGTATGTAGCAGGAACTACTTCATAACGAACATCTTCAGCTTTTGTCATTATCTTTTCAGTCTGAGTCTCATACTCATCTTGAATTAAGCACTTGGCATAACAACTACCTGGCTCTCTTTCGACAGGCATATCAGATCCAGGACCTGTCTGAGCAAATACTGCTACAGAAAAAAACATAATAACGGCGAGTAAAAAGTTAACTCTCTTCATAAGTCGGAAGCGTTTAAGTTAAGAATAAAAAAATTTGTTTCAAAGATTGGTTTGATAGGTTTGAAACTAGGCAAAGATAACAATCTTTTCCTTTTTCGTCTGCAAAGTTACGGTTTTATTTTTGGATAACAAATATAATATTTCTTTATCTGCCTTGTACCTAGCTCATAATCCGCAAATTCGGACAATGGACTCACGCTGTTATCCTTAAATAAGATGTTGATTTCTTTTAGGGGATTGTACGAAATGTTTGTTTGTATTCCGCTAAATACCAATAAATCAGAATTTTCTTTGGTTAGACCTTCGATAAATTGGGGCAACTTAATTTTTATTTGGTCAGTGTATTTTTTTGGAAATGATGATTTTTTGTACTCCAAACGGAATAATTTTCTGTTTTGTAAACCTATTGTTAAATAATTTAAGACCAAATCTTTGTGTTCTGCAAAGGTTTTTATCGCCATTTGAATGTCACAATCATCTAATTTTGCAAATAAATCTAACCATTTGGGATTTTGACGGGCTTTCGCCAAATCGACATCTTCTTCCAACAAACTACTTAAAGCAGGCGAAATTTGGAATTTTTCACCTTTTTGCGCAAGCATCTTCGCTCGCTTAAAGGCCTGAATAAGCATTAATTCCGCGGATAAAGCGGTTTTGTGCAAATAGACCTGCCAGTACATGATGCGCCTTGCGGCCAAAAACTGCTCTATCGAATATATGCCCTTTTCTTCTATAACTAACTCATTATCACGGACATCGAGCATTTTAATGATGCGCCCATACCCTACTCGCCCTTCAATAACCCCCGTAAAATAGCTGTCTCTATTCAAATAATCCATCCGATCCATGTCCAATTGCCCCGAAACCAATTGATGTAGGAATTTTTTTGCGTAAGCATCCTTAAATATCTCCATCGCCAATGATAACTTACCAGAAAACTCTTCATTCAGACGCTCCATAAAGAGCAAAGAAAGGTCTTCATGACTAAAATTGACGATAGAATGCTCCAAAGCATGACTTTGGGGGCCATGACCTATATCATGTAACAAAATGGCGATTCCGACGGCTTCCTCTTCTGCGTCGGTGATTTCTACCCCTTTACCTTTGAGTACTCTTACCGCTTTGGTCATCAAGTAATAGGCACCGAGCGCATGTTGAAATCGGTTGTGATTGGCACCTGGATAGACTAGATTGGTCAGCCCCAATTGCCGTATCCGCCGCAGCCGCTGAAAGTAAGGATGATCCACCAAGTCAAAAATAATTCCATAAGGGACTTCGATAAACCCATATACAGGGTCATTAAAAATCTTTTTTCTAGCCATAGTCGAAATATGAGACGCATTTAGGGCGTTCAGAAACAGCAAAGTTCGTAATTTTGCACAACTTTTACCCAATTACGTGATTATCTTCCACAAATCACTTTAAAATATACCAAATGAGTTTAGCCAAAATCCTATGGGTTGATGATGAGATTGACCTTCTAAAGCCCCATTTTCTTTTTTTAGAAACCAAAGGTTATGAGTTAATCACCGCATCCAACGGATACGATGCCATCGAAGAGCTTGAAGAGAATCCCGATATAGATATAATATTTTTGGATGAATCTATGCCCGGCATGACGGGATTAGAGACCTTACCAAAGCTCAAAATGAAGAATTCAACGGTACCAATCGTGATGATTACCAAGAATGAAGCGGAAGATGTCATGGAAGAAGCGATTGGGGCGCAAATAGCTGACTATCTAATCAAGCCTGTCAATCCGAATCAGATTTTGCTTACGCTAAAAAGAATTGTGGAGAAAAATAGGCTCGTCCGAGAAAAGACGTCCATGGGCTATCAGCAGGAGTTCCGAAATATATTTATGCGGATTAATAGTGGGCTGAATTTTAGCGAGTGGGTCGATGTTTATAAAGAGATTGTGAGCTGGGAGCTAAAGATAGATCACTCTAACTCCCACAATATGGGTGATATCTTAAGCACGCAGAAATCGGAAGCCAACGCTTCCTTCTCGAAGTATATCAAGAAAAATTACATTGACTGGCATCGTGGCCCCAAGGAAGACCGCCCTGTCATGTCTCATGACTTGATGCGAGACAAGGTCTTTCCAAATATGAAGGATGGAGTACCTACAATTATGTTGCTGTTGGATAATTTGCGGTATGACCAATGGAAAATTATTGAGCCGATTATTTCCGAAAGGTTTAATGTCATCAATGAAGAAACCTTTTGTAGTATCTTGCCGACAACGACCCAGTATAGCCGAAATGCTATTTTTTCGGGTATGATGCCCGCTGATATTGCCAAGTATCACAAGGATTACTGGAAAAATGACAATGAAGAAGGAGGCAAAAATAATTTTGAAGACAAGTTGCTTGAAGCTCAGGTAAAGCGGGTTTTGCGTAAAGAAATCAAGTTAGATTATATCAAGGTGACGTCTGTTCGAAAAGCAAAGCAGCTAGTGGACAATGCACATAATATTTTAGATAATGACTTGACGGTGATTGTGTATAACTTTATCGATATGTTGTCGCATGCTCGTACAGAGATGGAAGTGTTAAAGGAGTTGGCAGGCGATGAAAAGGCGTATCGTTCTTTAACCAAATCTTGGTTTTTGCATTCTCCTTTGTGGGCGACTTTACAGAAAGTGGCGGACAAGGAGTTGCGTTTGATTATTGCTACGGATCATGGGACTATTCGGGTGAAAAAGCCTTCTAAGATTATTGGTGACAAAGAAACAACAACGAATCTACGGTATAAGGCAGGTCGTAATCTACGCTATGAAGGTCGAGATGTATTGGCGATTAGAAAGCCGGAAGATGTTGGATTGCCTACTCCGAATATTAGCTCAAGCTTTGTTTTTGCTATTGAGGACTTCTACTTTTTATATCCTAATAACTACACAAAATTCAACAATTACTTTCGGAATACCTTTCAGCATGGAGGGATTTCTTTGGAAGAAATGATTTGTCCTATTGTTGTTTTGGATAGTAAGCAATAGCCTAAACCACCAGGGGGAGTCCTTAGTGCTCACCTTTACTGAACCGAAGCAATACTAAGGCGTTATGTTTGGGTAACTTCTAAGCGATTTCTATGGAATTGACCATCATTCAAAACAAAATACACGAAATTCGTGGTACTCGAGTAATGCTGGACTTTGATTTGGCAAGTTTGTATCAGGTGGAAAATCGGGCACTCAAACAGTCTGTCCGCCGAAATATCAAACGATTTCCAGCGGATTTTATGTTCCAACTAACTAAATCGGAGTGGCAACAGGTTATCACAGATTGTGATAACCTACCCAAAAACGTACAGTTTAGTCCCGTCACGCCGCTTGCTTTTACAGAGCAAGGAGTGGCGATGCTTTCTAGTGTATTGAGAAGTGACCGTGCCATAGACATCAATATTGCCATCATCCGTGCCTTCGTCGTCTTACGACAAAATCTATCCGAATACAAAGACCTGAAAAAGAAAATTGATCGCCTAGAAGACGAAATGAATGTGAATCTCGAAGACATTAATCAAGCCCTAAACTATCTCCTAGAAAAAGATAATGATGAGCAAAAAGCCCAAAAACGTAAACGGATTGGGTATAAGACAGGCAAGAAGGTAAAGGACCTTTAAAACTTTATTGGGTTCAATTGTGCAATCGTGTAACTGAATCCGACACAAAATCATTGATAAAATCGGAGATTCTCTCAATAGAAGCATATTGACTTTTCGGAGTGGACTCAATAGTTCTCAAACACTCCTTCTAGTCGTACTACTTCGAATAGATATCCATCATCCTATCCGTCACCACTTTTCGTCCAAACGCCGAATGCGCATAGTCAAACCCTTTCTCTTTCATCGTTTGGCGCAAGCCTGTATTCGTCAACACTTCTTCCATCGCTTTTGCCAAATCTTCGGGCTCTAGGGGATTGATATACAATGAGTTAGGGCCACCAGCTTCTGGCAACGAGCTAACACTTGATGTAATGACTGGCGTCTTGCTCAATAATGCTTCCGCCACAGGCAAACCGAATCCTTCATAAAGTGATGGATAAATCAAGGCCTGCGCTTCTTGATAAACCACTTGTAAATGTTCGTTACTAGATAAATTTTCGACCCAAAAAACTAGCTCTTCTAGTCCCAAAGATTGGATTAGGCTTTTCACTTCTTTGACTCCTTGCCGAGGTCTTCCGACAATGACTAAAGGTATTCTTAAATCCTTGGGCAAGATACCATAGGCTTCTACTAACAATTTTAAATTTTTCCGAGTCTCCACACTACCTACAAACAACAAATACTCCGTAGGAATCTGATATTGCTCCTTTATTACTTTTCCCGAAAGGGTCGATGGTTGATAATATAACGAATGGCAACTTTGATAAACAACCTTTATTTTAGTCGGATGAATACCATACAAATTGACAATATCTTTTTTGGTACTTTCACTGATGGCGATGACTATGTCTGCATTTGCGCAAGCTCTCCTAAACTTAAAATCATAAATATTACGATCAACTAAAGGAAAAGTCTCTGGATATTTCTTAAAAACTAAGTCATGAATAGTGACCACACTTTTGACACCTGATTTCTTAACATTTAGCGGAAGCTCATGACTCAAGCCATGATATACATCCAAATTATCTTTTTTAAACTGGCCCGTCATCAAATAACTACGCCAAAGTGGCTGAAAAGATTTTGGGGCAACTGGGTGATACGGAGCGGCTAAAAACGGGCGTGTCTTGGGATTTTCCTGATACTTAGGGGAATAGAGAAAATATTGATTTTCGGGATAAAACTCTTGCAAATTTTGGAGTAGCGTGCGGCTATAATTGCCCAAACCTGTAAAATTATTATACAGTCGCTTAGCGTCAAATCCAATTTTCATCGCTTACGCAAAATTAAGAGAATGAACCGCACGAGCCATCTCAAAGACCAATTCGGCGTTTTCTTCGAGTTGATTACCGACAACAATGATATCAGCGCCTGCCTGTGCCGCTTGAGCTGCCTGCTCGGGAGTTCTAATGCCCCCGCCAACAATTATAGGCAAATCTACTGCATTTCGCACTTTGGCAATCATCTTGGTAGAGACTGGATTTTTGGCTCCACTACCGGCATCCAAATAAATCAATTGAAGACCAAGCAACTGCCCTGCCATAGCCGTAGCCATCGCAATATCTGGTTTATCCGCAGGAATGGGCAACGTATTACTGATATAGCTTACTGTCGTCGGCGCCCCACCATCAATCAACATATAGCCCGTAGGCATCACTTGGACTCGACTTTGCATCAATAAAGGAGCTGTCACCACATGATTACCTATCAACAACTCCGCATTGCGCCCAGAAATCAAACTCAAATAGAGCAAGGCGTCTGCCTTATCGCTCAATTGAATAGGGTTACCCGGAAAAAGTATAGAAGGAATATGACTTTTTTGACGTATCGTCTCCAAACACAAGTCCATACTATCACTCACCATCAGGCTGCCACCAACAAAAAGTAAATCGACTCCAGCACTTTCGGCCTTAGAGATGATATCTTCCAAATTGCCTGTATCAGCATGATCTGGGTCTATCAACACGACAAAAAGCTTACGCTGACTCTTCCTAGCTGTCGCAAGTTGTTGTAATATATTGCTATGTTGAATTTTTTTCTTCATTTTGGAGCAACAAAGATAGGGTTTTTTTAGGGGATTCGGCAGATTCTATTTTCTTTTTTGGGGCGCTTCGCTTTTGGTGCTGCCGCAGCGACGGGCAGGCCGTAGATGTATGCCGCTGCGGCAGCACCAAAGACCAACAGCGACGAAGGAGCGCACCAAAGACCAAAAGGGCAAAGCCCAAACAGCTCAATCAATTTCATCCATCCGAGTAGTCAATCGTTGAACCACTTCAAACTCGCTCAAAAAGACATGTGCCATTACTCGTAAAACAGAATAGGCAGGAATAGCCACAATCATCCCAAAAATACCGCCCAAATTACCGCCAATCAAAATAACCATAAAAATTTCTAGCGGATGCGCCAGTACACTTTTCGAGAAAATATATGGCTGTAATATAAAATTATCAATCATCTGAACCACTCCAAATACAATAGCCACCCGCCATAGCTTGGGTACTGTCTCATTATAAAAATCGGCATCCATCCCACTTGAAATCACGATAAACATCCCAAAAATAGCTCCCAACATCGGCCCGAGATAAGGAATTACATTAATCATCGCCGCAAAGATTCCGATTAAGAAGGCATTTTCTACCCCCAACAAACTCAATCCAATACTAACAATAGTCGTAATCGTCAACACCTGCGCACTAATACCCAAAAAGTATCGGGATAATAATGTGGTTAGTTTTTCGACAGCATTGGTTACATTATCATCGTATTTGGCGGGTGTGACTGCGTGCAAAAAGCCCAAAACTAAGCCGTCTTCTTTCAAAAAGAAAAAGAGAATAAAGGTAACTGCAAACAGTCCAAAAATAACACTTGTTGCCAGCGAAACAATCGACCCAAAAAATCGGCCTATCTGCGCCGGAGCCAAAAAAGAACGAATATCTCCTTCGATTTCATGCACTACTGTTTGCCCTTCATGCAACACATTCATATTGATGAGCCACTGATCTATTTGCGCAAGCGGAACAGCAAGCGCTTCTGTGATATTGGTCGTATTCAATTTAGTAAGTACGCTCGCCTGCTCAATAAACATCGGCGAAAAAATCGAAATCATCAACCAAAATAACACATAAAATAACACCAAAACAACCGCCGCCGCTAGTGTCGATCCACTTTTTAGCCGATTAAATCTTAGTTTTTTGAGCAAAAATTGCGTCACCGGTCGCCCAATTAAAGACAAAATCCAAGCAATGATCACATAAACTAAAATACTGCCCAAAAAATAAATCACCGCACCTATGACCAAAATTCCCAGGGCCAAGGTAATGTATCTACTCCATTTATTTTCTCTTAGTCTCGACAATGGGCTATTGGGCTTTTTTGTCCTGTTTCGCAAATACCTTCTTAAGCAAATCCGAAACACGCTTCGTTTTATCTTTTCGGATGCTATATTCTTCTTTTTGCACCATCATAAAAAGGCTGTTTAAAGCCTGTTCGGTTACATAACCGTCCAAATCTGGATTCGCTTTATTGCTAATAAACGGAATGCTATTGTACGTATTGACTGCATTGCCCCAATATTTGCGCGCTTGATACTTGTCTAAAGATTGGACAATTACTGGATTAAACTCCTTATACAGTTGATTATATGTGGCTTTTTTTAGATACGTCGTAGCCGCATCATCACCGCCCATCAATATATCAAAAGCATCCCGAAAGGTCATTTTCTTAATGGCGGAGACAAAAATGGGTTTCGCTTTCTTAGCGGCATCTTCTGCTCCACGATTAATTTTTTCTAGGATAACATCTTCGACCTTATTAAATCCTGGTACATTTTGAAGTTTATTAGCCACTTTTTGGGCATCTGGCGGAAGCAATATTTTGTATTGACTCTTAAAAAATCCGTCTTTCGCCGAAAGGAGATTAGCGCCATGGCTTACGCCCAAATTCAGAGCTTCCTTCAATCCTGCTCCTGCTTCTCCTTTAGTGAGTTCAGACGTTGAAGTCAGAATTTCCATTGTTTTTTGGACATCCTTGGGGTCACATGCGACAAAACCAAGAGTTATCAGCAGTAAAAATGCATACTTTTTCATTAGAAAGTTATTTTTTTGATGTAAGAATATAGGCTTTCCTATAAACGAAAACTAAGCCAAGCTTGTTTTGCTTGCGCAAAAGGTCTTAGCAAAGCACAAAGATATTGATTATTTTTATCACATATTATTGGGTGCTATTATTATGCATGAGCACAAGAACACAGAAAGCACAGATTCTACAGATTTTGCACAGACTAAGTTGTCAATCCGTAATTTGCTAAGCAAATAAAAAATCCGTCCTTATCCGTCAAATCCGTCAAATCCGTGTTCCCACCCTTGCCAAAGCATGAACACAAGAACACAGAAAGCACAGATTCTACAGATTTTGCACAGACTAAATTGTCAATCCGTAATTTGCGAAGCAAATAAAAAATCCGTCCTTATTCGTCAAATCCGTCAAATCCGTGTTCCCACCCTTTCCATAGCATGAGCACAAGAACACAGAAAGCACAGATTCTACAGATTTTGCACAGATTAAGTTGCCAACCCGTAATTTGCTAAGCAAATATAAAATCCGTCCTTTTCCGTCCCATCCGTCAAATCCGTGTTCCCACCCTTTCCATAGCGTGAGCACAAGAACACAGAAAGCACAGATTCTACAGATTTTGCACAGATTAAATTGTCAATCCGTAATTTGCGAAGCAAATAAAAAATCCGTCCTTTTCCGTCTCATCCGTCCTATCCGTGTTCCTGCCCTTACTTTTTGCATCCCAAGCACAAATTTTATTTATTTTTTGCACACCCCAAATTCAAAACAATAATCACGTACAAGCATTGAACAGAAAATATTATTTTCTAAATCATCTATTCAGGACCAAAATCGCACCCAACTCAAGTTGGACGTACAATTTTACTACTTTCCAAGTAAAAGCAAATTTTGTACTTTCTTGATTTTGTGTAACTTTGCATTGATATTATGCAAATTTTCAGCACAAAAGAATACTATTATGCAAATTACAGGAATGAAATACGGGCACAAAATCCTAGCGTTAGCGGAGTTTCCGACCCCACAAATCTTATGCAACGATGCCTATTCTGAAGAAATTGATGCACTCATCAAAAAACGGGGGCGCCTTGTTGTCAAACCTGTTTTTTATGGCGGAGTAGGCAAAAAAGGAAAAGCAGGCTTAATAAAAATTGTGGACAATGTGCCCGACGCTTTAGAAGCTCGCCGCCAATTGTTTTTTGCCAAACACAAATTTCACGGCAATACCGTTACTGCCAATGGGGCGACCTATGAAGAATTTATTCCTTCTGACTACGAGATATATTTTAATATTAGCGTCTCTACCGAAAGTCGGATGGTAAGTTTCACCCTGTCCATTGATGGTGGAATAGACATTGAAGAGCTACCGCCAGATAGGATTATTACCCACTCTTTTGACCCCTTAACAGGACTAAAAACCTACCATATTATTGATGCACTAGCACAGCTCAATGCGCCTGCGCCCATCATCAGCCCGCTTGCAAGATACTTGCCTGCTCTGTGGGAGTTGTACAACGATTATGGTTTTGATGTCATGGAAATCAACCCGATTCGGATGAGCAAAGTAGGCAAGCGCTATGTGCCCTATGCCTGTGATTTTAAGGCGATGCTAGACCAAGACAATCCACACAACAAACGGCTTAACTTGCCCGACGATGTGTTTAAGACCAACCTTTCGGAATTTGAGCTAGAAGTCAATGCGCTACGTACCTATCAAGGCCAAAGCGATGTCGCCGTCATCAACCCCAAAGGCACCATCACGCCATTTATGTTTGGGGGTGGAGCCAATAGTGCGGCAACGGAGATCCTTTCGGAAAAAACGACTATTTCGACAGATTTTGGGGGCAACCCGCCTTTTGAAAAGATGTATAAAATAGCCGAAATTGTCTATAAATATTGGCTCAAAAACTCCAATGTCATCCTTGTTATCGGGGGAAAAGCCAATAATACAGATATTTTTGTTACGCTTAAAGCCATCGTTGATGCGCTCAGAGACTACACCATGAAGCATGGCAAACCCGATGTTTATGTGGTCATTGGTCGGGGCGGTCCTAATCTTATCAAAGGCATGGCTTACGCTCACGACATGCTCAATAACCTAAAAATCCCGCATCGCTTTTTTGGTTATGATTCTTCTATGGTTGATGTCATTCACTACGCTGTAGAAATCGATGACTGGATGAAAAATAATCGCAAAAAATAAGGTCTAATCCAATTGAGCAAATCAAAATTAAAAAAAAATGAAATCTATAACAAATACGCCTTTCAAATACTTTGTGGGCATCCAATCTCTCGAAGAAATCGCATCCAAAACTGACCGAGTCGTCGTCATGAATATTCTCGGCAACGAAAGCCGTAAAGTGACTCCTGTATCCCATGTCTTTTCGGGGGGCAATGTTGTAGCTGGGGTACAATATGGACGACCTGGAGTGATGAAAACACCGATTGGGGACATTCCCGTCTATAGCCGCCTAGCCGAAGTCGTCGAAAATCATGAGTTCGACACAGGAGTGATTTATCTTCCTCCTGCAGCCGTCTATTATGCCGTTGCCGAAATGTGCCACTACAACAAATCACTCAAAAAAATAGTCCTCGTTACCGAGAAATTAAGCACCAAAGATCAGCGATTGATTAGAGCCATTGCCCAAATAAATAAAATTGATGTTTTTGGCGCCAACTCGTTAGGCGTAGCAGATGCATGGAATCATGTCCGTATTGGCGGCGGACTAGGTGGAGATCGCCCTGAAGAACTCTTGCTCAAAGGCACCGTCGCCTTGCATAGTAATTCGGGTAATTTTAGCACCACCATTACCGAATATTTAAAGACTCAAGGCTTTGGCACATCTACTGTGGTCAGCTCTGGAAAAGACAAAATTATTCAATTTGCGGTAGCAGAATTTTTATATGCAGCCGAAAATGACCCTAGAACCAAAGCTATCGTTTTGTATATTGAGCCGGGCGGATATTATGAAAAACAAGCCCTTGATTGGATAAAAGAAGGAAAAATAAAATTTTCAAAGCCTATTGTTGCACTTGTCACTGGTCGTTGGAAGTCAAAACTAACTCGAGCTGTCGGGCACGCTGGTGCTTTGGCTGGTAGCAACGATGATGCTGTCGCTAAAGAAAAATGGTTTGACAAATATTTTAGATCCAATGCTTTCGACCCTAAAAACCCTACGAAAGTGAATAAAAAAGGCGTGAGAGTAACTTCTATTCAGCATATTCCACTAGCGATGAAGGCCGTTTATGAAAAAAATGGCTGGTCTCCTGATTTTGAGCCGATGGGTGATTTGGGGTTAAAACCTTGGTTTGCCAACGATATGGATTTTAAGCTACCTGAAAAACTAAAAATTCCTGTAGTTGAAGCACTCTCTCCTTACAACAAAGAAATTGCCCTTATCAACAAGGAATTAGGCGCTGCATATTTGCGTCAACCCATGCGTAATGCTTCCGGTGCTTCCGCAATGAACACCAAAACTCAATTAGGCGAACTTCATGGACAACCCGTTACTGTGCTTTCCAAAAATACCTACGAAGAAAATATTTTTTATTCGCTAGCCAAGGAGTTACCGACCAAAAAAGAACTACCTATTTTTAATATTATTCTTAATTTTTTGGCGGGGGTATCCCCCAAAGAAATGAAGCTCGTCAAAGAAGCAGAAAAAAATGGTGCAACGCCTAACGAGGCCATCATGGCGCCCATTGCCTTACTCGGTAATCACCCAAGCTATCAATTAAGCCATGATTACATTCAAGCTTTTATCAGAATATATAGCGACTTGAGCTTACGCAAAATTAATCATACTATTAATTGGAAGAAGCATGCATCCATCATTGACAAGCATTTTCCGAAAAATACTAAAAACGATAAAAAGAGTTTTGACTTCCTACAAAAGCAATTTGATGCTCGAAAAGGAAAAAGTAATATTAAAAATTTGACCCAATATATACTCGTCAATAAGTCCATCAAAAATATTGATAACTTACTGATTTCCAGTCTATTGTTTGAATTGTTTTTTTCTAAACTTGTCTTAAAAAAAATGACAAGAGACACACTTAAAAATTTATACGCTTATCTTTCTATCCTTACTAAAGTGGTTGTGCTTGGCACCGTATCACCTAGTAAAAACAATTTCATCAAAAAAATAAACAACAAGCAAAAGTATCCAGAAATTCTGAAAACATCTTTTACAGAGACCGCCTTTTGGGCATTATTCAATGAGCAACCTTCCCCAGAAAAGCTATTAGAATTCTCCACTTTACTAGGTATCACGCTGACCAACGGCCCAGGGACCATCTCTGCCATGGGTGCCAAAGAATCGGTCTCCGCACGAAATAATATATCTACTGCCTTTGTGGGTTACTTGGCCAATACGGGCTTGGCTCACGGCGGTAATGGATTTGAAGGCATTCAATTTATTATTAATTCTTTTGCAAAAAGTGGACTTAAAGACCCAAGCAAAAAAGACAAAAAAATAGACGTACAACAAATTGCCAACCAAGCCGCAAAAAAATATATTGCCTACAAAAAACAAATGAAAGCGGAAGGAGCCGCCTACGGGCGTATCCCTGGTATCAACCATCCTATTTTTAAAGGAAAAAAGATAAATATCGACCCAAGAGAAGATTTCATCTATAAATCCTTCTCAAAAAAAGGAATAACCAACCTTTTCTGGGACTTCTACAAAGAATTTGTCAAGGCACTCTACAAAAATAAAGGCTCCAAAAACATTTACTGTGTCAATATTGACGGGGTTATTGCGGCAATTTCTTTCAAGCTACTTTGGGGGCTTTATGCTTCCAAAAAGGTAAATAAACACGAAATGCAAAAAATTGGCTTTAACTTATTTCTATTTGGACGAACAGTCGGTATTGCCGCTGAAATAGATGATCATCGTAACCGCGGGCTAGATATGGATACTCGAACTCCCGCTCCAGAGATTATTTTTGTGGTTTAAGGATAGGTCAAAGGTAAAGGGCGAAGGGCGAAAGGGGGCGCAGTGGTAAGTCTTTTTTAGTTGGAGATTTCGCAAAATTTTATTCTGTGATATCAATTTTCAGGCTGCTTTCAGTTGAACAATTGAACGATTGCACAATTGAACCAAATAAAGTTTTGCTTCACTCTTTAGCTATAGTTTACAGTAACTTTTCGGAGTAAGCTCAATGGTTCAATTTGCCCCCAGAAACAATCAAAAATCAACCTTATAATAAAACACAGGAAGCAACCCCAGCTGATACTCTTCCTGTATGGGATTGCCACTTGGATGATCGGGTGCCCAACTTAGTTTTAAGATGTTTTTTGTGCTTAATAAATTAACAATATCAAGCGCAAATTCATGAGTCATCTTAGGACGGTTCCATTTATAATTTATCTTCAAATCCAATCGGTAATAATCTCTAAACTTCCGTGTATTAAACGTCTTATCTTCAAAGATAACTTCTTGATTAGCAGTAGATTGCACCAAGTCTGGATAGCCATACCATCGACCACCCGCATAGGTCAATTTAGAACCAAGACTCAATGTATTATTGCCTTTTATTAAAAATTCCTTGGCGACTAAAGCATTAAAAGCATACTGTCCATTAAAAGTACTATTGCGCCAAATATCATCGCTCCCCTTATATTTAGAATCAAAAATTGACCCTGTTAATAAATAATAATACCCTCGAGAGAAAGATTTTTCTATTGTTAATTCTACACCATAATTTTGACCTACTCCTTCATTTACCAAAAGCGTATCCGAGAACAATCTGGAAAAGCCCGATCCTGCATTAATCATAGAAAAAGAAGTTGGATTGACCTGTACAGGAATCTCTGATAATTGTTGATAATACGTTTCAATTTTTATTCTTCTATTGGAAGACAGGATTCTATCGTAGGACAAAACCGCCTGTTTACTTTTGGTCAACCCCATGCCTTTGTTCTCTTGAAAAACCTTTCCATTTTTAATTTTATTGCCGTAATAATACAAATAAGGACTTTGCATCTGCGAATGAAAACCTAAACCCATTGCCAGTTTATCTTTTGGTGAAAGCTGATAGGTCACACCCAATCTTGGCTCAAATGGTGAAAAGCTATTTTTATTGATCCCAAAATAAAGCGCCGTCACGCCCGCCACCATTGTCCATTTTTCATCAAACTTATACTTATACTGTACAAAAGGCTGAAACAAAAGGGCATTATCGTTTGCGTCCCATCGTTTCTTCCACGGAGTAAAAACCATTTTTCCCGTAAGGGTATCACGCATATAAACTCGTACACTATCTAACAGATTGATCTGATACCTTTCTCCATATAGACCATATTTCAATGAGCTTTTTCGAGAAATTTTCTTATTGATGCTCAGATTAGCGACTAATTTAGAAATATTGAATTGATAGTTCAGATTATTCACGGAAGTATCTAGTACAAAAAATCCTTTTCCATCAACATGCCTATCAAAAACATGATGCGTCGCATTCACCTGCTGACCGGTCATCGCCAGCGTTGCTTTTAGCAAAGTTGATTTATTAAATGACTTCGAGTAAGACACTCCGCCCACCCCCATTTTGGATGCAAAAAATTGGTCTCTGTCATTATCACCATACAGTAAGGTCTCATTATCTGGTTTTTCTTGGTCAGACAGAACAATATCAATGCTGCTTTTTCCACCAACACCCCAAATGGCCAAGTTGCTATTGCCCTTCATAGGAAAGTTTAGCCGAAAGGCGCCATCTTGATATTTTGGGGTGGCATCAGTTCCCACATTGATATGTAGGCTGCTAAATAATTGTAAAGTAGAATAGCGATAGGAAGCAATAAACGAAGAACGGCTTTTTTTAGAAATGGGCCCTTCTGCAAATAACTCTGTCCCTAGAAACCCAAATTGCCCTGAATATTCATACTTCTCATTATTGCCATTTCGCATACGCAAATCAAAAGCCCCCGCAATACTATTGCCATATTCGGCAGGAAAAGCTCCTGTAAAAAAATCCGAATTAGCTAAATATTTATTATTAAGAATCGCTGCGGGCCCACCAGCAGTGCCGGGAATAGCAAAGTGATTGGGGTTCGGAATATTCACTCCATTCAATCTCCACAAAACACCCGCAGGAGAATTTCCCCGAATAACAATGTCATTACGGCTATCATCCGCCCCTTGAACGCCAGCAAAATTGGAAGCCATCCGACCTGGATCGCCCCGACTACCAGCGTATCGGTCGGTCTCTTCGACAGAAAATTGCCTTGCAGAAACGGTAGCCATTTCGTTGACGAGATCCCCTTTTCGTCTGGCTTTCACTTCCACGGTCGTCAACTCAATCAAAGATTCTTCCATATCGACGGAAAGAATAACTTCTTTGCCAGAAGTCACGATAACATTATCAAGCGTAATAGTTTCGTACCCCAAATAAGAAAACTGAATACGGGTACGCCCAAGGGGCACTTTATCAATTCTATAAATTCCGTTTTCATCGCTTGCCCCAAAATACTCTCCTTGCGGAGAAATAGCTAAAACATTTACGCCAATTAATGGGATGCCGCTTTCTTTTTCCAAAATGGTACCGCGGATGGTTTGCGTAAGCTGGGCAAATGACGTTAGCCCCAAAAACATCAATAATAAAACTAGCAATCTTTTCATCATCTTATTTTTTGGTCAAGATAAGAAAGAAATATCACCTACTAGGCTTCAGCGTAATTTTTTTGCAGATGTACAGCTATCCCAATCTTTGGATATTCTTTTGATACAGTTTTTGAATTTCTCGAAGAAGTTCTATATTTATTTGGGGTTTGAAGATACGCACCATATCGACTATGCCATCATCCATATAGAAGGCGCCTTTAGCGATATCAAAGCTAGAGTCCGAAATATTATTTTTCACATTCTCCGTGATTTTTCTAAATACTTCCCAATTGACCTGTTTGCCCAATAAAACATAACTCATCTCTACACGAGCCTTGTCCAAAAAAATCCCTTTTTCTTGCTGGACAAGATAATAGAATTTTTTCAAGTTAATCAAAGCTTCTTCATCATCCCCAAATCGTCTAGACTTCATCATCGCAAAACCTTCTTGAATCAGGGCTTTTTGTAGTGGCTCAATTTCTTCAAAATTACTAAAGTTTTTGGCTCGGATTCCCGGATACTTTTTGTTCCATATTGAAACTTTAGTTTTCGTGATATCGATATCCATTCCTAAGTAAGTATTAATTCTTTTCTTTGCTCTCAAAATACTTTCCCAAGAGTGCTCCTTTTTGGTCACAAAAATTATTGACCTTGGCACAGATTGTTCTACCATCTCCTGACCGTAATATCCAGGAAATGAGTGATTTACATTAATGACAAAAGTGTTCTTTACAATGTGTCCTATCAAAGCACTCACTTTTTCTTCTTTCAATACATAGCCCGTTGTCGTCAATCCATTTTTCATAGTCACTTTTTTCAGGTTAGCAATTCTAGTCCTATTGTAAATATAAACAATATTCTCCTTTCGGAAAAATTTTAGTTCGCTTTTTTCTTTTCAGCTTTGGTACAAGCTTTGTGGCTAAGAATTTGGAATTAGTTACTTTTTAAGCTACTTTTGAAACTTGACCGATAGGTTGAGCAGTCAATATTTATAACCAATTGAAAATCAATGAATTATGGCAACATCAGGAATAAAAGTCTTTGCACCAGCTACCGTAGCTAATCTAGGAGCTGGCTTTGACATCTTAGGGCTTGCATTAAATGCCCCAGGAGATGAGATTATAGCACGAAAAACCGAAAATGCCGGGCAGGTTGTTATCTCAAAAATAACAGGAGCGAAAGGTAAGCTTCCCTTCGACCCTTTGAAGAATACGGCTGGAATGGCTGCCCTATCCTTTCTAAAAAAACAACGAGCAGACTTTGGGCTCGACTTAGAAATTCACAAAAAGATGCCCATCGGCAGTGGTCTTGGTAGTAGCTCGGCTAGTGCTGTTGCCGCCGTTGTTGCCGCCAATGCTTTTTTAAAGCATCCTTTGCACCGCAGAGAATTATTACCTTTTGCTATTGATGGAGAAAAGGTGGCTTCTGGATCGGCTCATGCGGATAATGTAGCGCCCGCATTAATCGGCGGTATTGTCTTGGCAAGAGATGTCAATGATATCCATCGTATTATTCCGCCGAAGTCCTTATATGTTGTAGTCATTTATCCAGAGTTACAAATATTGACTAGCGAAGCACGTGCATTACTTTCTAACAATGTTAGCCTTGGCGAACACATACAACAGTCTGCCAACTTAGCTGGCTTGATACTAGGCTTTGAAAGAAGTGACTTCGGTTTAATCAAAAGATCTTTGAAAGATATTATTATCGAGCCCCAACGAGCTGACTTAATCACGGGTTTTTATGATGTAAAGGATGCTGCTTTAGTAAATGGAGCACTGGGTTGTAGTATTTCTGGGGCTGGACCATCTTTGTTTGCGCTCTGTGACAATACATTTATTGCCAACAATGTAGCCAACGCAATGACTAAGGCCTTTGAAAAGCACAAAATCAAATCCACACCGTATATAAGTGAAGTCAATAAAGAAGGCGCAAAAATCTACTAATCATGATGAAACTTTATAGCACTAATAATAAACAGAAGCTTTTTACCCTAGGAGAAGCCGTTTTAAAAGGACTACCAGATGATAATGGCTTGTTTATGCCGAGCTATATACCCAAGCTACCTTCGGTATTTTTTGAGAAACTTCCTTCTTTATCCTTCCCTGAGCTCTCTTTTGCTGTCGCCAATGCTCTAATTGACGGAGCTATCCCCTATTCAGAATTAGAAAAAATTGTTTTTGGAGCTATTGATTTTGCAGCTCCCAGCATTGCCTTAGACCCAAAAACGCATATTCTGGAGTTATTTCATGGGCCTACACTAGCCTTCAAGGATTTTGGAGCTAGATTTATGGCTCGAACAATGAGCTATTTTAACAGAAATGAAGATCGTGAACTAACCATCCTTGTTGCCACATCAGGTGATACAGGTGGCGCAGTAGCTACAGGATTCTATGATATCCCTGGTATTAAGGTCATTATTCTGTATCCCAAAGGCAAAGTGAGCCACCTACAAGAGAAGCAGCTCACCACTCTTGGTAAGAATATTACCGCCTTAGAAGTCGATGGCACGTTTGATGATTGCCAAGCTCTAGTAAAACAAGCCTTCTTAGATGCCGAAATCAATAGCCATTTAAGGATTAGCTCTGCTAACTCCATCAATATTGCCCGTTTGATTCCACAATCTTTTTATTATTTTGAAGCATGGAAGCAGGTATTTGATGGACAAGCTCCAGTGTTTATCACACCTAGTGGCAATTTTGGCAATATCACAGCAGGTTTGTTTGCACAAAAAATGGGACTTCCTGTAAAAAAGTTTATTGCTGCAAATAATGCCAACGATGTCTTCTACCATTATCTGCAAACTGGAGAATACACGCCAAAACCTTCTGTTCAGACCATCTCAAATGCCATGGATGTTGGCGCACCATCTAATTTTGCAAGAATAATGGACTTATATGGTTCCACGTGGAACAATGTAAAGCAAGATATACAAGCTTATTCATTTAGTGATGACGCTACCCTTTCGGGAATTCAAGAAGTATTTGACCAATATCAATACATCATTGACCCACATGGTGCTGTTGGATATTTAGCTTTCAAGGAGCATCAAAAGCAAAATCCTAATGACATTGGTATTATTCTAGAGACTGCCCACCCTTCCAAATTCATTGATGTACTCCCTAAAGAGATTGCCAATCAAGTCAATACCCCTGACAGACTTAGTACTTTGGCACATAGAAAAAAAGTTGCAACTCAAATATCCATTCGATTTTCTGAATTTAAGGATTTTTTGCTCAGTAGATAAACATGTTCCACGTGGAACAATTAACGGTGCAATGGTTTAACGGGTTTAACGGGTGCAACGGTGCAATGGTTTTAACGGTGTAACGGTGTAACGGGTGTAACGGGTATAACGGGTATTACGGGTATTACGGTATAACGGTGCAAACGCTTAAGTCCATTCCTAAAAGGCAATGTCCTATTAATAAAGTTTTGCTCCATTCCTTGGTTAGAGACTACAACGACTTTTCGGAGTAAGCTCAACGGGGTAACGGTTTAACGGTGCATCGGTTTAACGGGTTTAACGGTGCATCGGGTTAACGGCTTAACCGGTTTAAGATTCTTTTTCCGCAAGGAGACGATAAGTCCGCTCGAAAATCTCTACATTCCGATCCAGCGTGTCCGCCTACTCCATCACTATCATCGGGCTCAAATATCTTTTAACCAGCTTGACTTTCACCAAAAAATCCGCTTCATACCACGTCCACACAGGTGTTGCAGTCATCGATAATTTCGAGACAGTCAATTCCATAAATGTAGATCCAGGGGCTTTCGTAGAAAGATAAGCAAAAAATATTGTACTTTTTAGAGATGGACTTTTTATCAATTTTTTAATAATCAGAAATAAAATTCCAAAACTTTGCTTGAGCAAATTTATCCATGCGAGTGAATAAATATTGTAGTGACCAAAAACAAATAGGAGATCAAAGACAAATAACAATTTGCGAAAGCAACACATCAACGTTCCTACGAGTCATGTGTAGTACCATACCCACCACGCCCAAAAGGTGTATTACATCAAAAAAAACAACTAAAAAGACCAAAAACGTGAATTTCTAAAAGACTGTAAAAATTAGACATTTTTACTTTTGATATTTTGTACTATTTGAATAAATGATCAGAATCACTCAACTAACCATTCCTAATCAATATCACGAAAATAGCTTTCTGAAGATTTGTAAAAGAATGTGGATTTAGGTAACTTTATCCCAATACTATTCGCCGGAATTAGATCCGACATTTCTTGTCACAAAAAAAACTAATTATGGAAACCACAAAAATCAGAAACATTGTCTTGCTTGGACACTCGGGTTCTGGCAAATCTACATTTGCCGAAACAATGCTATTCGAAGCAGGAGCCATCAAAAGGCATGGAACCATCGCTGAAGGAAACACAATTTCAGATTTCACTAATATTGAAAAAGATAAACAAAATTCTATCTTTTCATCTTTGATGCATTTGAATTGGCGTGGGAATAGAATCAACATCATGGATACACCAGGATTAGACGATTTAATCGGTGAAGTAATTTCTTCAATGAAAGTCGCAGACGTCGGGGTGATGATCCTGAATGCTAAAAGTGGAGTAGAAGTCGGAACCGAAATACTTTGGGATTATACCAATGAGTATAAAACACCCATGATTTTTGTGGTCAACCAGCTCGATCACGAAAACGCCAATTTTGATGAAACTTTGGCGCAAGCGAAAGATAGGTTTGGAAGCAAAGTACTCCCTTTTCAATATCCTTATAATATAGGAAAAGATTTTAATACAATAATTGATGCGTTACGCATGGTCATGTATGTTTTTCCCCCAGAAGGTGGCAAACCTACAAAACAACCGATTCCTGAATCCGAAAAACAAAAAGCTCAGGAAATGCACAATGCGCTCGTGGAAGCCGCTGCAGAAAATGATGAAGCACTCATGGAAAAGTTTTTTGAAGATGGAACTTTGTCTGAAGATGAATTAGCTGAAGGCCTTACCAAAGGTTTAGTAAACCACGACGTTTTTCCTGTTTTTTGCGCAAGCGCCGAAAAAAATATGGGCACAGGTAGAATCATGGGTTTCTTAAATGATATAGCCCCTTCACCTGCCGATAGACCAGACGCCATTTTACAAGATGGATCTACTTTAAAGTGTAGCAAAGACGGAGACACCACAATATTTATTTACAAAACTATGTCAGAACCAGGAGTAGGAAATCTATCTTACTTTAAAGTAATGTCTGGAAAATTAGCAACTGGAACCGAGCTTATTAATACCGAAAACGGCACCACCGAAAGATTTTCCCAAATCTATGTCGCCAACGGAAAATTAAGGGAACATCAAGATGCCCTTTTAGCAGGAGACTTAGGCGTAACCGTTAAATTAAAAAATACACATACCAACAATACTTTAAATGTAAAAGGGGTAGATAGAAAAATTGAACCTATAAAATTTCCAGCTCCTAGACATCGTGCTGCCGTCGTTGCTCCTTCTTCTTCAGATGTGGAGAAAATGGCTAAAGCACTACATGCCATACATGAAGAAGACCCTACTTTAATAGTTGAGTTTTCTAAGGAACTCAAGCAGACAATATTACACGGTCAAGGAAAATTGCATTTTGATATTGTAAAGTATAAAGCCAATAAAGTTTACAATGTAGATTTCCAATTTGAAAGACCAAAAATTCCATATCGTGAAACAATCACGAAACCAGCGGACGAACAATATCGCCACAAAAAACAGAGCGGTGGATCTGGACAATTTGCAGAAGTACATATGAGAATAGAACCATATTACGATGATATGCCAGACCCAACAGGTCTAAATGTTAGAAAAAAAGAAGTAGAAGACTTGCCTTGGGGTGGAAAGTTAGCCTTTTACTGGTGTATAGTCGGTGGCTCCATTGATGCAAGATTTTCTAATGCTATCAAAAAAGGAATCTTACAAAAAATGGAAGAAGGTCCTTTGACAGGATCTAATTGCCGGGATATTCGTGTGAGTGTTTATGATGGAAAAATGCACGCAGTTGATTCTAATGACATGGCATTTATGATTGCTGCAGCACAAGCATTTAAAAACGCTTTTCACAATTCAGCACCCCAAATCTTAGAGCCAATTTATGAATTAAATATCCTTTGTGATAATGAAGTAATGGGCTTAGTGATGAGTGATTTAAATACCCGCAGAGCCATCATCCAAGGGATGGACACAGAAGGTCATTATCAAAAGATAACCGCCAAAGTTCCATTAAAAGAGTTGTATGATTATTCTTCTAGCTTAAGATCTATTACGCAAGGTAAGGCAAAATTTACAAGAAGATTTGTAGAGTATGCTCAGACCCCGCATGATGTTCAACAAGAATTAATTAATGAATATAATGCACAAACTACTGATACTTAAGTAGTTATAGAGCATAATATTAAAAAAGGATAATTCATTTTTTGAATTATCCTTTTTAATATTACAAGAGAGTGAAATTCTTATTATTAATTAAAACAAACTAAATGCCCTAACCTTAGGGCAATTTATCCAATTTTATAAAGTTTAGTATTAAAAATAGTTAGCATAAAAATAGTTCAAATAAAAATCTTCTCGTTCCCGCATTTTTTTTTGTTGGACTTCGGTTTTGTCGCCATAACCAAGCATGTGTAAAAAACCATGAACAATAACTCTAAGCAATTCTTTTTCAAAAGTAATAGCCCTCTCTTCTGCATTAGAACGAACAGTGTCGATGCTAATAAACATATCTGTTTCAATAGGTGCACCCGCATCCATTAAAGGAAAGGTTATGATATCGGTAAAATAATTGTGAGCAAGGTACTCCTTGTTTATAGATAAGATATACTGGTCTGAGCAGAAAATAATATTAGCATTTTTTATGGAATTGCCTTCACTAGTAGCCACATAACTTAACCAGCCTTTAGCTGCCTTTTTATGCAGAAAAGCAAAATCAATATCTTCCGTAAAAAATAAAACGTTGGCGTCAGACATTAAAACAAAGCTCGACGGTAGAGCCATTATCTTTGAACCGAATATCATCTGATAACTCACGCATTAAAAACACGCCACGTCCGCCTTCGACATTCAATCGTGCAGCTTCGGTAGGAGAAGGGATAAGCGTAGGGTTAAAACCATTGCCTTCATCAGAGACCCAGAATTTAATGGTTTTGCCATTTTGATGGCACTTTATAGATACGTCTTTGCTTTCTTGACAGCAGTTACCATGCAAAATCGCATTATTAACCGCTTCTGTAAGGCTAATAAGGATTTTTCCATAACTACCTTGATCCAACGTATAAGGTGAAGTTACGTCTTCAAGAAAGGGTTCAAGCTTGTGGATATGTTCGGGATTTGAAGGTAAAGATAGTAATCGTTGTACTATTCCCATATTTCAAAATTTAGTTCCCACGAAATAATAAATTTCAACTTGTTCAAGGTCAAAATTTTAATGTTTAGCACTGCGAACAATTATAATTAATCGCTAACAGACCGCTAAATTAAAGGACTATTAACATAAATGCAAGCTAAAAAGATAATTTTATATCAAAAATAGGCTAAAAAGCCAATATATTCTATTAAAAAAGTTATATATATGAAAAAAAGGAGAAAAAAGCAGTAATTTAGCAACCAAGAAGGAAGTCAAAAGGAAAATTACTACAAAATTTGAGAATATTCATCCTATCGGTCAACAAAAACATCTATTCGACCAAAAGAATAGCTGACGCAGCAGAATTGCTTGGTCATCAGGTGATTGTTATTAATCACACCAAGTGTACCGTAAAATTAGGCGCACACCAGCCGACGATCTACCTAAAAGGACATAATATCATAGACTTTGCGGATGCCATAATCCCTAGAATAGGTACTACCGTAACCAAACATGGGGCAGCGGTGGTCAAACAGTTTGAAATGAATGGTCTGTATAGTACAGCCCGTTCCTTGGGTATATTGCGCTCTCGAAATAAAGCTCGAACGCTACAAATTCTCAATCGCAAACATATCCCCATTCCTCCTACTGTATTTGCCATCAATCCCCAAAATATAGACGAACAGATTGCCCTACTTGGCGGCCCACCCGTAATCATCAAACTACAAGAAGGTACTCAAGGCAAAGGCGTCATCCTTGCGGAAACTATCCAATCAGCCAAATCTATTTTGGATACTTTCTACAAAATGGACACCAGTATCTTAATCCAACAATTCATCAAAGAATCCAACGGGGAAGATATTCGAGCCTTTGTGGTCGGCAACAAAATTGTCGCTGCAATGAAACGCATCGGTCAAAAGGGGGAGTTTAGATCGAATATTCACCAAGGTGGTGTCGGAAAGGAAGTCCAACTTACCCAACAAGAGAAAAAAATGGCGCTAAAAGCCACCAAATACTTAGGTTTGCCAGTGGCAGGCGTAGATATGATCAGATCCAAAAAAGGTTCGCTACTCATTGAAGTAAACAGCTCGCCAGGTCTCGAAGGTATTGAAGCAGCCACCAACGTCAATATTGCAAAAGAAATAATTATCCATCTAGAAGAAAATGTTCAAAGCAAATCATAAAAACGAAAGCGTAGAGATAGCAGGTCACAAAATTGGGCTAGGAGAGCAAAAACTCATCCATCTAGAAGTCGATCGCTTGCCAACTGGCCTTTTAGTAAAAATTCCAGTTTTTGTATTCAACGGCACAAAGCTAGGACCAACCATGCTCATTCAAGGTGGTTTACACGGTGATGAAGTCAATAGCGTTGAGTTGATACGCCGCATGCTAGCCGAAAATACTTTTAAAATAGTCAAGGGCTGTGTCATAGTCGTACCCATTTTAAATATTTTTGGTTTCCTTAGTTCGTCCCGTGAAGTCTCTGGAAAAGATGCTAATAGATATTTTCCTGGTAACAAAAATGGCTCTCTAGCTAGTAGAATCGCTTACTACCATACCAAGGCTATTGCAGCGAATATTGATTTTGCCGTAGATTTCCATACAGGAGGAGACCAAAGGTGCAACTTTCCCCAAATCAGATATACTCAAGGGTCCCAAAAAGGAGCCAAATTAGCAGAGATTTTTAATGCCCCTTTCCGGTTTGAATCGAAGTTAATTGATAAGTCTTTCCGCAAGGTAGCCCACAAACATGGAATACCTGTCATAGTCTATGAAGGGGGAGAATCCAATCGCTTAGATGAATATGCCATCGAAGTAGGAATACAAGGAATCAATAATATATTAATTCATCTAGGCTTTATTGGCAACAAAGCACCAACAATAAAGAATACAAGTGTTTTACTCAAAAAAAGGCAATGGTTGCGTGCACCCATAGCTGGACTCTTTCATTCTATTTTAAAAAATGGCCAACAAGTCCAAAAAAACCAAATATTGGGCTACGTAACGGACACTTACGGGCGTTTTTCAACGCCAATTAAGGCGCCTATTAATGCCTATATCATCGCAATCAATAACTCTCCTGTAATCAAAAGGGGAGATGCCTTATTTCATATTGGTACCGTATAATCAGACTTTATCAACAAATCATACCTATTTACTACATTTAACCACAAATAAAATAGCATGTTATACCAAAAATATATATATTTGTATCCCAACGCCTTTAAAGAAACACTTTACAAGACTTAAAACCGCACTTAACACTAATGGCTGCCCGATTACTTTGGTCTAATAAGGTATTGATACCTATATTACTACTGCTCTTTTTTGCGCATATCCCATTGTATGCCCAAAATTTTAATTTCACCTTTCTTGGTCCTGACACCATTTATGTAGATAATTCTTGTACAGCTCCCTATACTTTTAATGGAGACAGTGTCAAGATTGTTTCCACAATCAACGCCCAAGTTAACTGGACTTATGATTATCAAAGATCTGGATTTAGCTACGGCGACTTCTTTCAAGCTGGACACACAGCAACGATGTATGTGCCAACTTGGGACAATCTAGGCAATATTGACACTTTCACATTTGATATTTACTTTGCGGATACTATTGCCCCCGTTTTTGACGCCAGTTCTCTGCCTGACAATTTCCCTTTCTATAATACACTTCAAAGTGTACCACCGCCAGCCAATGTAACCGTTTCAGATAATTGTGGACCGGTAACCATCACTTACTCGCAATCGACATTAGCCGACACTTGTGCAGGCGGACAATTTTTCAGAACTTGGACGGCAGTTGATACCTTTGGTAATCAATCTACTTTTACTCAAACTTTAATCCTTACTCCAGACCAAACTCCACCGCAAATCACTCAATGGCCTGTCAACGGTCAATCTGCTTGTGAAAACTTCGATACCTATTTCTCCGATTGGCTTGCGCAAAATATAGACACCATTCAAGCAAATGACCCTTCAGGTATAGCTTCGATTACCCACAATGCCCCTGATAGCATTCAATTTGGTTGTGACACGTCCTTGGTGGTTATTTTCACGGCAACGGATAGTTGCGGCAACACGAAGGATGCCCCTGCGACATTCCAGATTATTGACACCATTGCGCCTATCATTCAAAATACACCAAACCATATCACCGTCAATTGCAACCAAATACCAGAAGCTGTCCACCTTGATAATGGTCTCAATGCAATGGATTGTGACCAAAACCTTACGGAAATATTTAGCGAAAGCAATACCCAAAACACCAATCCACAAAGCTGCAACCATTATAATTATACCATCACAAGGAGTTGGACAATCCAAGACCATTGCGGTAATGAGACATCTTTCCAGCAAATAGTAACGGTACAAGATACCATTGCCCCCGTTTTTTCTACAACTCTTCCTAACCTTACCGCTCAATGCCATGAAGTGCCGAATTTCCAAGATTTGGTCGCCACTGACGAATGTGCTCTAGTTGCTTACCAAAAAGATGAAGAGATTAATTTAGGAAATTGCACGGATACCTACGAAATTATCCGAACTTGGACAGCGTATGATGTTTGTGGAAACCAAAGCCAAATCACCCAAAATATCCAGGTAATAGATACACTGCCCCCAATTTTACAAAATATACCTACAGATACCACCGTAAACTGCAACAATATCCCCAATTTGACTTCTCTCAGCGCCATAGATAGCTGCGATAATAATGTGTTTGTCACCACCAACGAAACTTCTACCCAATCACCTAATACAACCGATTGTGGTTATTATAATTACACCATCACTCGTACTTGGATCGCAGCAGATAATTGCGGAAATCACACTCAAGCCACTCAAGAAATCACCGTAATTGATGACAAAGCGCCAGTCATCATTTGCCCACAAAATATCGTCCAAATCAATGATTCTTTGGCCTGTAGCCGCAACATGCCTTTGCCCAACCCTGCTTCCTTTTACGATGAATGCACTTTTGGTTTTAGTACAGAGACCATCTCTAACTCTGCACCTATCACCAATCCAAGTGGTAACGCCAACGATACGCCAATTAATCTAAACATCGCCCTAACAACCAACGTGCCGGTCTCTTCCATTGCTGGAAATATTCAATTAACTATTGATTTAGACCAAGTTGATGCAGAAGCACCCACAGAGTTTTTCTATGTGCTTGCTGAAGATAGCACACTTATTGGGCAAACCTATCACACACCAACTCAATGCGGCAATAGTACCACTACGTTTACCAATATCCCTATCCAACAATTAGCTAAGTGGCTCAAAGATGGCAGCCTTTATTTAAGCCTTATTTCCGCAGGCTCGGGAGAAGATGCTATCAATAATATTTGTGCAAATGGGAAGGTAACAGCTACGCTATCTTTTGATTATGCAACCCCAAACGCACCACTGACGATCACTTACACAGTAGATAACAATCCAATTCAAAATTGGCCGGCAACATCAAATATCAGTTTCAGCGTCGATTCCCATACGATTACCTACTTTGCGGAAGATTGTTCAGGCAACAAAGACACTTGCTCCCTCCAAGTCCAAATTAACGATGCCGAGCCGCCAACAATCACTTGTCCATCCGATACGACGATTTACATAGCCCAAAATCAATGTCAACAAACCGTCGCTTTGCCCTATCCAATTAATATCACAGATAATTGTGGTTATAGCAGCCTATTCTCTAACCAATCAGATACTACTGCTATTGTTTTCACTAACAATGGAAATGCTGGAATCATCCCCCAAAACATGACTTTTGACATCGCAGGCGTAGCCCCTAATGCCATCAATGATGCCGTCATCAATATTCAATTTAAAGGAGATAATGCCAACCAAGGCGAGCACTTCCTTGTATATGGAGAAAACAATACCTACCTAGGAAAAACACAATATGCCCAGCAAACAGATGAATGCAATAATTATTCTACGTCATCAATTACAATAACCAAAAACAATCTAAATGACTGGACGGATGATGGACATCTTTTTATCCAACTAATTCCTGAAACGGACGCAAGTACGTATTCGGATTTTATCAATCCTTGCGGAAATCTAAATTCTGACCAAACGGATGGCTCCACGAGTATTTTTCTCTCCTTAAACTATGAAAACACAACCGTACAATATCAGTTACCCGACACAAGTGGATTTATTTTGGCTGCAAAGCCTACTTCATTGGATTTAAGCCCTGGCATTTATCCTGTCGAATACTCTGTATTCGATAATAAGAACCTAAAAGGTAGCTGCAATTGGAACATTACAGTTTTGGATACTATCGCACCAACGGCTATTGCTTTTAATACCAATGTCACCGTAAATCCATCGGGCACAACCACCACAAACATAGACCCTAATGTCGTCAATAATGGTAGCTTTGATAATTGCATGATTGACACCATGTATTTGACGCCTGCAACTTTTACATGCGACCAAGCCGGAAATACTTTACCCATCGTTTTGACGGTGATTGATCAATCTGGAAATATAGGCAGAGACACGGCTTTTGTTCAAGTTAAAAATGAACCACCTAATCCCGTTTTCACACAGGGAGTTTGTGGAAATGACACCTTATTTTTATTCGCCAACCCTCCTACTTCAAATGGTGGAAATGTATATAATTACGAATGGACTGGACCCAATGGTTTTGTTTCGCAAGTTGCCAATCCATTCATTGCCAATCCGACCAATCTACATACGGGATCATATTCGGTGACCATCACAGGATTCACGGGCTGCACATCATCTAACTCCGTTCAAGTACAATTAAATGCCCTACCAGATTCTCCTGTTCTATCTGCAAACTCCACTTCAATTTGTCCCGGAGAATCCATCATCTTAAATACACAAGGTTTTGCGGGCAGTACGGTTATTTATAATTGGTATCAAGGGCTTCCGCCAAACGGCAACTTAATAGGAAGTACAAACACTAACGTGCTCACCATTCCTGATCCCGTTCAAGGACAGTACAGTTACTATGCCGTAATCAATATCAACGGTTGCAATTCCGCACAATCTAATATTATTAACATACAGGTAAATCCTGAAGTTAATCTATCTGTCATCCATGACTCCCTAAGTATTTGTCAAGGACAACAAGTTAATTTAGGTATTTTAAATCCGTCCATTGACGTGCAATATAATTGGTCTGGTCCAATGTTTTCTTCCTCTAATCCTATTGCTCAATTTCAGGCAACAGACACCAATCAATCTGGACTCTACATAATTTCAGCGACCAAAAATGGATGTGTCTATCAACCAGACACTACTAAAATCACCGTTCTATCAACTCCTGAAGTACCAAATATTTCATCCATTACACCGCTTTGCGAAAATGATACGTTGACACTTCATGTAACCAATTATCAATCCACAACCAATCTGCATTGGTCAGGTCCAAACAATATAGACACGACCATCCAAAATAATACACTAGTGTACAATGCAACTAGCACGCAGTCAGGTTTCTGGTCTGTTGTAGCCGATGACGGCGTATGTCAATCTGCACCTAGTGAATTAGAAGTATCGATCAACCCTAATCCTATTCTAGCTATTGAGCCCGTTGTAAATGTATGTAAGGGAAGCCCTATGACTTTGACTTATTCAGCCGTACCTACGACAACTAATCAATCATGGACAGGGCCTAATGGATATTTTTCAATCAAGCATAGTCCAACCACCATAGCCACTAATGGGATGTATTATCTAACCGCCACCACAGGAGCAGGATGTACATCTACCGACTCTAGTTTTATTGCTCCGATTATTCCACCAAAAATAACTGCCATCAGCAATACTTCCGATGGCTGCTATAATGGTCAAGACATCCAACTCAAACCTACCGTCTTTCCACCTAACCCCTACTATTCATATCAATGGACAGCAGACAATTCGTTTACGGCTATCGTAGCAGAACCCTACATCACCAATGCCAATGAAAGCATTAATGGATATTATTACTTGATAGTTACAGACACTTTTGGTTGTCAATCAGAACAAAAATCAACATTTGTCAATGGCACCAACATCCCCAATACACCGAAGCTACCTATTCAACCCATATCGGTTTGTGATGGAGAGCCGATTCAGTTTAATATTACAAATCAAACAGACTACGACAGTATTACTCCGACGATTCAATGGCTTACGCCAAAAGGAACTATTACTAATTCAAGTTTTACTTTTTCCCTAGCTGGAACTAATTCTTTAGACGAAGGTCTTTATTATGCTATCGTGTCCAATGGCACCTGTCATTCGGATACTTCGCAGAGTATATTTGTTACCGTAAAACCAAGACCTGCCAAACCCATCGCAACATCGAACAGCCCCGTTTGTCAAAATGAAACGTTACACTTGTCCACTAATCCGGTGTTTGGTGCGCAGTATTTTTGGTCAGGTCCCCAAGGAAGCCTAGATAGTGTGAGCCATCCAACTATAACCAATATTCAGCCCAACCAACAAGGAAGCTATTTTGTACAAACTTCTTTAGACAATTGCCTTTCGGAAATGTCTGACCCAATAAATATCATTGTAAAAGATCTACCTACAAAACCAATTATTGAATTTATTTCTCCGATTTGTTTTACAGCGGGCGAAATCAATCTGCAAGTTTCTAATAACTCACAAGTACCAGGAGCCCAATATACTTGGTTTAATGACCAAAATGACACCATAGGCAATACTTCGTTTTTTACAAAATACACAACTAATAATTTGTCGACTTTCCAACTTGGCTCAAACCAGTTTTATGCTTCTATTCAAAAAGATGGTTGTTCTAATATTTCAGATTTAGTAACCATCCAGATAGACGAAGTACCCACCAATCAAGCCTATGCAGGACAAGACATCTCGACTTGCGCTAATCAATCTGTAAAATTACAAGCAGACCCTCCAACAATAGGAACTGCAAATTGGTCGCAAGTCTGCGGAAACATAGCTACCATCACAAATCCAAATAGTCACATCACTTCCATTACAGACATCTTTCCTGATGAACAATACTGCTTTGAATGGAGTCTTTCCTATGGTGGCTGCCCAGGCTACTCTAAGGACACCGTCATCGTAAATATTCATGATGAAGAAATTGCCAATGCAGGTGATTTTATAGACACTTGTGATGTTTCATCCTTATTCTTGGATGCAGAAATTCCCCAAAATGCCATCGGCAAATGGTCTCAACCCCAAATGCAAGCCAATACAGGAATGATTAAAATAATAGATAAAACCAACCCAAACACCCAAATCACTGGACTTGAAAAAGGGAAAATATATACTTTCTATTGGACTTTAGAAAATGAAGGATGCGGCTCTAGCATTGATTCTGTAAAAATTAGGATTGCTAGTAGCATGCCTAATGCTGGACAAGACCAATATTTGTGTAGCACAGATAGCTGTATAACCTTGAATGCAACTCAACTAACAGGAATGGACAATGGCTTATGGTCCACTTACGATTCAGCATCAGAAATACTGAATCCTACTAACGAATCATCTTTGGCATGTAATTTAGCCTTTGGCCCTAATCCTTTTGTGTGGACTATCAATAATGCTGCTTGTGGAGCAGCATCAAAAGATACCATCATAATTCATTTTCAACCAACACCTATAGCTTATCCTGACACTTTTGACTTAGAATATGGCATGCAGTCGAGTATTGACGTAAGCTATAATGATGTTTTCTACTCAGATTATACCATAGAAATTACAACCCAACCCAATCACTGTAAGATTATAGAGTTGGATAAAGACGGTAAAATAAAACTACAACCAAACGAAGGCTTTGTAGGTGTGGACTACCTAAGTTACCAAATATGTAACGAAACATGTTCTTCTTGCACAGAAACAACCGTAGAACTACGAATAGGCGGTTATAAGGACTGCTTAGTACCAACCATCTTTACACCTGACCAAGACGGTATCAATGACGTACTAGTTATACCATGTTTATTGACAAATGGCTACCCCAAATCTGATTTGTCCATCTTTAATCGTTGGGGAGATGAAATCTATCATGCTAAAAACTACCAAAATGATTGGGACGGCACCTATCGCGGAGCCAATATCCAAGAAGGTACATATTACTATATATTCTCATTGGGCGATGGCTCGGCTCTTAAAAAAGGATTTATTACCGTAAAATACTAAATATGAAGCATTTAACTTGGATTTTCTTGACGGTGTTTATTTTTTGCGCAAGCATACTACTTGCACAACATGAAGAGCAATACACCATGTTTATGCTCAACAAAATGGAATATAACCCTGCTTTTGCGGGCAACGACGCCCCCCTAACCATCAATGCAATGGCCAGAAGCCAATGGATAGGATTTGAAGGCGCACCATCTACCCAAAAAATAAGCGCAGACTTTACGCTTTCTCATGAGAGAGTCGGAATGGGTTTTATTTTAAGTCATACCCAAATAGGTATCAGCAACAATATACGTTTTGCGGCTAATTATGCCTATAGAATCCAAATTAATGAAGCATACTTAGGTTTTGGGATAAACGCAAGTATCAAATACCAAGACATTAACTACCGTGACAAACGCCTTTTTAGCTCTACCGATATTAGCATGGATAGCAGCATCCCGACTGAAATAGAATCTTCATTTAATCCCAATTTTGGTATCGGTCTCTATTATGCTGCTAAAAAATTCTATCTTGGTGCTTCTCTGCCAAATATGCTTAATATCCATACAACTACCATCGGCTCAGAAAACATTCCTATAGAAAATCATCATTATTACCTGATGACTGGATATCACATGAAACTTAACAATCTTATTTTAATGACTCCACAAGTACTCCTAAAATACGTCAAAGGGGCTCCTTTCGATGCGGACATTAACCTTATGACGACCTATAACGATAAGTACAAAATTGGTCTTGGATATCGCCTAGGTGGCAATATAACCAACGGATACGGCGAATCTTTTGACATTATGGCTGGCACTCCTATATCCGAGCTTTTATTCTTTGGAATTTCTTATGACATGACTATGTCCCAACTAAAAAACTACAGTAATGGCAGCATTGAAGCCATCTTGCAATATAGAATCAAAAAAACTAATCCTGTCAGCTCTATTAACCCCAGATTCTTTTAATGCCAAGCAAACTCTGTAGTCCTTACACCATTCAAATACTGTACAACTTTTGAATTGGGAGATTTCGGTTTGATTATCTTACGATAAAATTGCTTCACTGATCTTCTTTTGCGAAAATCAATTAGAACTAGATATCGATATTGATTACTTGTAGTTTGCTCCATATAGATGCGACCAAAGCCACTAAAAGTTGAATTATTTACGCTCAACTCATGATCTGACACTATTAACTCTATGGCATATCCTGTATAGTCTTGCTTCAAAGATGGTATGGCTCTTTCTAGCTGTTTTTGAGAAAATTCCGGAGAATCATGTAATCCAACTATTATCGTATCAACAATATCCGATTCATCTACAACTTGTATATGTTCCCAATTGTCCTGCGCAGACAATAAAAATGAAAAAAAACAAAGCGCAAACGTCATCAATTGTTTCAACATGGTTTATTTTTTCGTAAATAATTAAATTTCGGTACTGCCCCTTTAATCCTTAACCTTTAACCCCAATAGCTCACAAATAAAAACGCAAAAACTTACTAGAAGTTTTTGCGATAGTGTGTTCAGCGTGTGAAAGGTGTTATACCTTGATGGCACAAAGGTAAGAGCATTTTTTTTATAATCCTATTTTTTTTCATTGTGACATAATAAAATTGCTATTTTAGAATAAATACTGGCTGATTCGCAAGATAAATAGGATAAATTAAACAGCACTATCACATCCAATTTAGCTAAATCAGCAATATTCTTTACATATTAAACAGTAAGTCGTATCTTTGCCTTACCAAGCGCTCGTGGCGGAATTGGTAGACGCGCTAGCTTGAGGGGCTAGTGTCCGATAGGACGTGCTGGTTCGACTCCAGTCGTGCGCACAATGCCCATTTTAGCTCGCTAAGATGGGCTATTTTTTTTCATCTAGCCAAGTTTTATACATCTTATGTTGGATAGGACGATCTTTCGGGAGCTTTCGCAAAGGACTACATTCCTTCAACTGCTCATGGCAAGTCTTGGGAAGTGATTGATAAAGTGAAGTGCCTTTAGTCTTCCACGCTAACATTTCGTCACTCACTTTTCTGATGATCCGGCCTGGATTACCGACAACTAAGCTACGACTTGGAATAACCGTTTTAGCCTTTATAAAAGTCAGTGCGCCGATAATACTTCCAGCGCCTATTACCGCTTGATCCATAACCACTGCATTCATTCCAACTAAGCAATTCTCACCAATATCAGCACCATGTATGATAGCTCCATGCCCAATATGTGCACCTTTAGCTAAGGTAATTGTCAATCCAGGAAACATGTGTACCACACAGTTTTCCTGCACATTAGCTCCATCTTCTATGATTATTCCGCCCCAATCTCCCCGAATCACTGCGCCTGCTCCAATAAATACATCTTTCCCAATAATCACATTGCCTATTATGGTCGCCTGCGGATGAATAAAGGCAGATTCGTCAATGACTGGTATAAAAGATTCAAATTGATAAACCATTTTACTAATGTGTTAGCTCTACCAAACCAGAAAAATAAATCAAATACCATTCATCATTTAGCTTGATGAATCGACGTACAATCCCATATTGTCCAGATCTATCAACAATTTTCTCTTCTACCATTGTGGGACTCACGGCATTAATGCTCTTGGTAAATCCAGTCTCCTTTTCATCAAAATCGTGTTGAATAACCCAAGACTCCTTGTCCCAAAAAAAGTCTTGTTTAGCTAAGTTAGTACTATCCATTCTTTGGGGCATTCCCTGCAAAGGGAAATTGATATGCGCCAATTGATAGACACTATCACTATGAAATTTATCATAAAACGGAGCAAAACTCTCATCTGGTCCAAAAACTTCGCGTTCTTGATGCGTCTCCTTACTATCTGACTTACAAGAAATGAAACCAATAAGCAGCAATAAAAGCAAAACAACATAGCTATTTTTCACAAATCTATTCTTTGCCGAAAAATTTTCAAAATAATTAAATTCTTTTTTCATTGTGACATTTTTTTTGGGTATTCTTTATCCATCGACTTCAGGTATTGAACGAAATACATCCAAACAACATTATAATGATTTTCAATTGCTCCGTCTTTTCTTATTCAAAAACCATAACAAAACCACACTAGATAAGGTCAATAAACCTACAGCTTGATGCAAAACGCCCAAAGTCAATGGAACTACACCAAGTTTACAACCTAATACGGTATATACACCCAAAAGGATTTGGGTACTGACCAAGCTCACAAAAGTACCAACAACCAACTTACATAACTTAGGACAAGTCTCTTTGCTCACTTTAAATAAAAAGACGCTTCCAACAATAACAATCAAATAGGCAGTCATTCTATGCAGTACTTGAATCAATGCTGGCGCAAAAGTGTGCCCATCATAAGCTTTCATATTTTCTAAAGTCCAATTAGATGCATTCAATAACACCGAAGGAAACCATTCGCCATTCAATTTGGGAAAAGTAGGAAAAGCAAATCCAGCCTTCATCCCTGACATTAAGCCCCCCAATAATACTTGAAAGCCTACAATCACTAATAACCACACCACATATCGCCCTGCTTTTCCGAAAGGACGACCAGCTACCTTCTGTGTAATTCCCGAAACATTTAAATAAGTAACCAAAAGAAATTCAAATAGAAAAATACCAAGCCCCAAATGAAGCATCAATTTATAAGCATTCACCCAGGGACGATCGACTAAGCCACTCGCCACCATTATCCATCCAAATGAAGCGACCAAAGCTGCAAGGAAAAAGACGCCAATTAAGTCCCGTTTTAAACTAGAACTAATCCAATGCTTGCGCAAAAAATAAATCAACGGAAAGATAAACACAAAACCCATACTCCGTGCCCAAAGTCGATGAAGATACTCCCAAAAATAAATCTGCTTAAAAGAAGATATATCCATTTCCTTATTCACTTTCGCAAATTGCGGGGTCTGCTGATAAAGCACATATTCCTGCTCCCAAGCTTTTTCACTCATAGGTGGCAGCGTACCAGTCACTATATCCCACTTCGTAATAGATAAACCTGAACCAGTAAGTCGAGTAATTCCACCCAATACCACTTGAAAAAAAATCATCGTTAACCCGATTAGCAACCAAGCTCTGACAGGCCACTTCGCTTTACTTCCATCCATCCAACTATTCTTATTTTTGTTTTCCACAAAATTAATATCCCTTTAATGAAGATTTAATAAAATTTTTAAAAAAACACATTCATCATTAGGGCTGTTAACTTGTGGTAAATATAGCTCGTTTTTTTTTTGTTTTTATAGAACTAAGAAATTAAATACCATAGCTAACACTAGAAGATAGTATAATCAATTGATTTTCAACTAATTACTATTGTTATTAACAATTTGTGGAAACTATCAGTGTCGAGAGAAAAAAGGAAGGACAGTGTTTAAAAGGATGCGCTTCGTGTAGAGTATTTTTGTCTTACCAACAATTTTGAAGAACACATCTGATAAAAGTTAATTCGTTTTGTGTCACTGTTAGTAACTGTGGAATAAACACGACAATCCCAACATCAAACCAACTGTTGATGTGGAAAACGAAAAATGTCTCATCATTCCTTGTACGAACGGAAATTATTTAGAGTTTCAATATATTAAATATTTTTTCAATATATTGATTAACTCTTCATTCGAACAGGTAATGAGATATATGCAAAAATTATGCCATAAGATGTTTTTGAGCGATTAATTTAAAAGAAATTTTTGGGGCAAGGATTCCAGCTGGCTATTTATCAAAGGTTTAAGAAACCCAAGTTTTAATCTACTCGCTTCGTGTTTTTATCTTTTATGCTTTGGCTTGTTAAGGTTTCTCAAACCGTTTCTCAAACCATGATGTTGGATATTTAGCTAAAAATGGTAGATTATGACTAATTTTGCCCGAGAAACAAAAAAAGGAGAATGAAAAAATTTATTGACATTGAAAAGGTGATTAGGGACAAAAATCCTAGCTTACTCAAATGGTTACCTAGGTTTATTCTGAATTATATCAAGAAGATAACGCATGAATCCGATATGAATAGGGATATGCTCAAGCTAGCAGGCAAAAAAAATGATGCTTTTTGTTCAGGAGTCGTCAATAGATTTAATATTCAGGTGAAGTCCAAGGGGCTAGAAAATATCCCGAAGGAAGGTGGTTGTTTGTTTGTGTGTAATCATCCGCTTGGGGGATTGGATGCGATGGCGATAGTGCATGAGATGTACCACATTCGACCAGATATGAAATTTATAGTCAATGACGTACTTTTAAATATAGACAATGTGAAGGAAATGTTTCAAGGCGTCAATAAGCATGGTAAAACAGCCAAAGAGTCCTTGCAGCAAGTAAATGAGTTATTCGCAAGTGATCAAGCCGTTTTTATTTTTCCAGCGGGCTTGGTTTCTCGCAAGAGAAAGGGGATTGTCAAAGATTTGGAATGGAAAAAGACCTTCGTTACGCAAGCTAAAAGGAATAAAAAACCAGTAATTCCTGTATTTGTAGATGGCAAATTATCTAACTTCTTTTATAGGTTATCCAATTTGCGTACTTTTTTAGGTATTAAAGCCAATTTAGAGATGATGTACCTTGCGGACGAAATGTACAAACAACAAGATGAAGTGATTCCTATCGTTTTCGGGGACTCTATACCATATACTACATTTGATAAGTCCAAAAAGGATAAAGAGTGGGCAAATTGGGTAAAAGACAAAGTCTATCAATTAAAAGACGAGATTTAATTATAAATTGACTCAAACAGTTAGTACTTTTGCCAGTTCTACCGACTTCTTGTTAACAGTAGAATTATGAAAAACGCAGACGATCTTATTCCTGAGATAGACAAGGATATTCTCCGCAAGGAGTTAAGTCCTGAACGCTTTGTCAGGAAAACCAATAAGTTGAATAATGAAGTCTATATTATAGACCATCATAACGCCCCTAACGTGATGCGTGAAATAGGACGTTTGCGTGAGCTTTCCTTTCGGGAACCAGGCGGTGGGACGGGGATGGCTTTAGATATTGATGAATACGATACTTCCGAGCGCTGCTATAAGCAGATGATTATTGTGAATCCTGAAGAAATGGAAATTGTTGGGGGATACCGATTTATCAAGTGTCAAAATGCTTTTAACAAGGAAAAAGGTAGATATGAGCTCTCTACTTTGCACTATTTTAACTTTTCCGACGAGTTTGTAGCGGATTATCTGCCCAAAACTATTGAGTTGGGGCGGTCTTGGATTCAGCCCAAATATCAATCGGGTGCCGAAGGGAATGCCCGTCGTGGTATTTTTGCATTGGATAATTTATGGGATGGACTAGGGGCGATTATTTATGATAATCCTGAAATTGAGTATTTATTCGGTAAAGTGACCATGTATCCAGACTATAATCAGGAGAGTAGAGACGCCTTGCTTCATTTTATGCATTACTACTTCCCGGACAAAGATGGTTTGGTTGTGCCCAAAGAACCACTCGGCTTTCAATACGATTGGAATCATTATAAGTCGATGTTTGAAGGAAAAACATACAAAGAAGGACATCGTGCGCTCAATAAATTTGTCCGAGAAAGAAAGCATAATATCCCGCCATTAATCAATAGTTATATGAACCTATCTTCTACCATGAAGACCTTTGGCTCGGCTTTGAATAATGACTTTGGAGAAGTCGAAGAAACAGGTATTCTTGTTACCATTCAGGATATTCACGAAAAAATGCGGAATCGGTATATTGGGAAGTAGTGCTAAAATGAATAGCCCACATTAAAAGAAAATAAAAAATTTCCAGCATAGTCAGCTGAAACTATGGAATAGCTATTAGAAACTCCTCCCCGTGGGTGAAAATATTTAAAATGCTGCTGATATTCAGGAAGCGGTCTTTGCGTAAGCCTAAATACGACATTAGCACTTATGCTCAAGCGTTTGTTAATTTGGAATTGATCTTCAAACATAGCATGGTACAAAAAGGAATTAACTTGAATTGTATTTCTTCTAAGGTAAAATAAATAGATGCCCTTTATGGTAGACTCTTCAATGTAGTTATACTTTATGTTCATGATCGTGCCACCAACGCCCAATTTTATTCTATTCTTGGGTATAAATTGCGGGAATAATCGATATTTTAGCGTTAATTCTACGAACTTTGTCGTTTCGGTACTATTGAGGTCAAATTGATCGTCTGGTAGATATTGATAGCCGTTGATATAGGTCTGATATGTGTTTTTAGTCCAACCCAGTCTCGTATTTATACTGTATCTAGGTGCCAACTGATAATTGTAACCCAGCGCCGCACCATAGGTCTCGCTAAAATTATAAAAAGAAAAATATTCATATAGCATTCCCAGCTATTCTCGGTATGATAAAAAATACATATGAACAAATAATATATTAAGAAGAATGCAATAATTCTTACCTTTCGGCTAAAATTTCCAGATGA
>CAMZKG010000032.1 GCA_947311105.1 uncultured Saprospiraceae bacterium | reverse complement strand
TGTACAACGGGCTTCAGCCCGTTGCTATGTCCACTTGCTTCTACTCACTTTAACCATTGTACGTTTGACTTGCTTCAACGGGCTAAAGCCCATTGTACTGCTGCTGTAATGTACAACGGGCTTCAGCCCGTTGCTATGTCCACTTGCTTCTACTCACTTTAACCATTGTACGTTTGACTTGCTTCAACGGGCTAAAGCCCATTGTACTGGGAACCTACAGCATAAAATTTTGTGGGATCTCCAATCAAAAATGCATATTGACTTTTCAGCGTGGACTCAAAATTACATTTTTTTATTGACTTTAACTCTAAAAATATCATTTCGTAAAGGAAGAAATGAGTAATTTTGCGTCATCAAAAGGTTTTAGGGCATCAAAAACACACTATGAGCAAAATAGACTTACTCAAACACGTAGCAATCGCAGGAAACATCGGAGCGGGCAAAACCACACTCACAGGGCTATTAGCCAAGCATTTTGGCTGGCAGGTACACTATGAAGATACCGAAACAAACCCCTATCTAGGTGATTTTTATGACGATATGAATCGATGGTCTTTTAATCTACAAATCTTCTTTTTGAATAGCCGTTATCGTCAGATTGTCGATATCCAGAAGGGAGAACACACTACTATTCAGGATCGGACTATCTATGAAGATGCCTTTATTTTTGCGCCGAACCTACACGAGATGGGTTTGATGGATAAGCGAGATTTTGAAAATTATTTTGACCTGTTCAAAACGATGAGTACACAGGTTCAGCCACCTGATTTATTAATTTATCTTCAGGCGGACATTTCAACCCTTGTGGGCAATATCCAGAAAAGGGGGCGGGACTACGAAGGCAGCATCAGTATCGATTATCTCAAGAAGTTAAATGAGCGTTATAATAACTGGATTGATAGCTATGATATCGGCAACTTGTTGATTATCAAGACTGACAACCTAGACTTTGTGAACAAACAAGAAGACTTAGGCTATATCATCAACCAAGTAGAAGGCGAGTTAAATGGTCTATTCTAGGCTATTTCTGTACATTTTCCACTAGCTCCTTCTCATTATTTGCGCCGTTAGTGCTGTGGTCTGCAAAATAACTAAGAAGCTCCCGAATAGTCTTTTTTAATTCCTTACGGTGAACGACCATGTCCAAGAATCCATGCTCCAGTAGATATTCTGATGATTGAAATCCTTCGGGCAACTCCTTTTTGATGACATCTTTTATCACTCTTGGGCCTGCAAACCCAATCAAGGCATTTGGTTCGGCAATATTAATATCGCCTAGCATAGCATAAGAAGCAGAAACACCGCCAGTCGTCGGGTCCGTCATCAACGAGAAATAAGGAATCCCTGCTTTTGCCAATTGGCTCAATTTTGCGGAAGTTTTGGCCATTTGCATCAAAGAAAAGGCGGATTCCATCATACGTGCGCCACCCGATTTGGAGACAATCATCAATGGCGTTTTGTGCTCAATACAATAGTCGATGGCTCTAGCGATTTTTTCTCCTACAACCGACCCCATAGACCCCCCAATAAAGCGAAAATCCATCATGGCTGCAACCAAAGGGAACTTGCCGACTTTACCAGCGACTACCGTGATGGCATCGGATAGCTTGGTTGTCTCCGTTGCTTTTTCTAGACGATCCTTGTACGATTTTAGGTCTGTAAACTCCAAAAAATCGTAACTTTTCAAGTTTTCGAATAGCTTGGTGGTTTCGCTACTAAAAAAGAGTTTGGCGTACTCATTAGAGCCAATAGGCAAGTGATAGTCACATTTTGGGCAAACGTACCACTCTTTTTCTAGTTCTGCATGAGTAAAAGTTCCTTTGCACCCTTTACAGTTAATCCACATCCCATCTGGAGCTTCTTTTTTACTACTTGTAGCCGTAGTAATTCCCTTCTTCAATCTATTAAACCAGCCCATTTCATTCTATTTTTAGAAGAATTACCGAATTCTTCCTTTGTGAAAACAATTCTACGCCCATCAGGGCGTCCGTTAATTTGCCTAAAAATGGCTTTCCGCACATTATAATAAACAGCAAAAAACGTCTGCGACTACAAAAGTAATAAAAAAAACCAATTAAACGACTAGTTTAATTGGTTTTTAATATTGCTCATCATACCTGTTATACCGTCAGACCGTCCCCCCTTCGCTCCTATCCACTACATTAATCTTTCCTTTTTCGCCATATAATTGTCTAGATATCGCATTGTAGGCGACTGCGGCTTCTTCGGCCGAACTAAACATCCCAATATGCGACGATTTGCCATCAATCGAAATCACTGCCCGATAGCGCGCACCTTCCCGATATACACCTGTATATCCGGTGTTACTTGTTGTTCTTCTTTGTCTGCTAGCTTGAGCCCGAGAGCGATACATTAGATTTTCAAGGCGACAATCTAATTTATTATTATTTTTGGCGCCGACCAAATTCTCTTTATCTGTTTTTTGATGGGACAAGAATTTTTCAGCGATTAATTTATGCAAATAAATGGTTTCTGTGATATAACTACCATCAGGATTTTTCCAAACTTTTTGAAATACTCCACAACCGCTGGAATGACGCCTAATGTTATTAATGAAGTCAATCTTCACCAGATAAGGATCTGTTGTCAAAAATTCATAAACAGTTTCGTCGAAAATCGCAACGTCTTCTGAATTTTTTAGTTTTACTTTGTAAATCATCATTAAAGCTTTAAGTTTGGAAAAAATACTAGCTTTGACCAGATACTTTTAATTCAAAAGTATTCGAAACAAACTAAGTAATCTTAGTAGGTGATCATAAAAATAATTAACGTTGCACCCCAAAGATACGAAATAATTTATAACAAGATACATTAAATTAAAAAAACATATGAAAAATGACAAAAAACACGCAAAAATGACAACAAAACAAAGCAAAAACAAAATATTTACGAAAAGATGCTATGATTTAGCCTATCAAGCTAACGGGCGGCAATCTCCCAATCCGATGGTGGGTGCTGTGATTACCTACAATGATCGGATTATAGGAGAAGGCTTCCATCATCGATATGGAACCAATCATGCAGAAATCAATGCCATCCATTCTGTCAAAGACCCTAGTCTGCTCAAAAAAGCAGCCATTTATGTAAGCCTAGAGCCCTGTTTTCATACAGGTAAGACGCCGCCTTGCGTCCAAAAAATCATTGAAAAGGAAATCAAACAGGTTAATATCAGTGTCCAAGACATCAATCCTTTGACCGCTGGCAAATCTATCGAAATCCTAAAAAACAACCATTTTAATGTCCAAGAAGGTCTATTGGAAGAAAAAGGGAAAGAGTTAATTCGCCATTTTACCACTAATATACAAAAGAAGCGTCCTTACATTCTCCTTAAATACGCCATTTCGCAAGATGGATTTATGGGCAAAAAGAATGAACAAATCTGGCTCTCTAATCCATTCTCCAAACGTATCGTCCACCTTTGGCGCTCAAAATTTGATGCCATCCTGACTGGTGGCAATACGGCTAGGACAGACAACCCCCAACTATCCACCCGATTTTTTGACAAAAGAAATCCGCTTCGAGTCATCCTGACAAAATCAGGCAATCTCTCCGAAAAACTACATATTTTTGATCAAAATGCCCCCACGCTCATCGCTACCACCAATCACAAGTTATTTTTTCCAGAGACGCAGACGGAAGTCCTTAAATTGAATCCAAAAAAAGATTATCTCCGCGAGCTAATGGAAGCTTTGCTTGCGCAAAAAAATATCGGAACCATCATCATTGAAGGTGGTGCAGAGACTTTGCAATCCTTCATTGATGCCAATCTATGGGACGAAGCCCGAGTCATTAAAACCCCTAAAGTCCTAAAAAATGGTATCCCCATGCCTAATTTACCAAATGCCGTCTTGGTGGATCATTATCCCATGGACACGGATGATGTTTTTGTTTATCGGAATGAATTGAACGTTGAAGGAGTTGAAAGTTGAGTCGCTGCGCTGGTTGAGTCGCTTGTCCTTCGGACATCGCTGGTTGAGAAGTTGAAGGCGAAAGCCCAAGGCGTGCTCACCCAATACCCCAAAAGTGACGAAGGAACGCCCTAGCGCAACTCCTACAAAGCCCTAAAAATCATAGGTTTTACAAAACGCATAGTCCCAGCGGGACGACACCTTTATAACCCACGCCTACAAGCGTCTGACTAGCGCCGTAGGTGCGACACCACTTAGCGCATTTTTCTTGGGCATCACTTTACAATATTTTTAGGTTTATAATTCATTCTCGTCTCCCATGGAACACGTACTTATTCCCCTTATTTTCTCCATAGCCTAACCAATAGGTAATGGTAATTTCATCGGGGTCATCAGCTGATATTCTTGCGACTCCAGAAGGCTGATCACAACCAATAGTACTAACATGAAAAGGCAATTGCCGAAATCCCCTGACAAAATAGCAAGGTGTTTCACATCCCTTATTCTGGATGTTAGCAACTTTGTCAGAAAAGACTCCAGGGTTACCTTCCTCACGAAAAAAAGAAATCGCAAAACTATCCTGCGGGGAGCTTTCCAGAGAGCCATAAAAAGAACCAAATGCCCTTGGTGGACTTTCTGGTAGAATATGTAAATAACGCACTAGCGTATCGATACCGTCATCATCAGGAAAACACATTGTATTCGGCTCTTTTTTTACAATAAGTGTAATGGGAATTGTTTCTCCCTTCGGGAATCCAGACCGTACCACAGATCTTGTATGCAAGGTTTCGGCGCCGATGAGCCAGGTGTATTCTGCATCTTCTTCTTTCGCCGTAAACTCAACTCTTGTCAAGCGAACAGTATCCGTATCAAAAGGCTTAAATAAAGTATCCAACGCGCTACCTGACGGCAAAGTAGAAGGATAACCATCCTCCATAATCGTAAAATCCGCCGTCACTTCTTCCGCCCCTTCACAGGGATCGTCCATCACAGGCTCCTTACACCCATGACACCCCATCATGGACAGTCCGAGCCAT
>CAMZKG010000031.1 GCA_947311105.1 uncultured Saprospiraceae bacterium | reverse complement strand
TCATACACCTTCAAATTTTGCCTTAATCAAGGAAGAAGTTGGAGGCGTGGCAGGCTACGTCGGAGTATTGTTTTTTTTACCGAACCATTGAGAATAAAATTTTGTTAAAAGTCCAACCCAAAAAGCTTATTGGTTTTTTAGTGGACACAAAAAAGAATTGATGAAATATTTTAACCCCTTACTGCTGTTCAGTTTTCTATTGCTATCGAGTACTGTTTTTGCTCAAAAAAACTATACCATTAGTGGGTATATCAAGGATGGCGCCACAGGAGAAAGCTTAATCGCAGCTAGTTTTTATAATGTGGACGACCCTGTGCAAGGTACAATTACCAATGCCTATGGGTTTTATTCCTTGAGTTTGCCGGAAGGCGAATATACGTTTTCGTGTACTTATTTGGGCTATCAGCCCTATGAAGTAAAACTTACACTGAAGGAAGATAAACAATTGAATATCAACCTTGAAGAAGGTGTGCAGTTAGGTGAAGTAGTGGTCAAGTCAGAGAAAGAAGACAAAAACGTACATGGTACACAGATGGGTACGGTTAAGCTATCGACGGAAAGAATTAAGTCGATTCCCGCTTTTATGGGCGAAGTGGATGTCCTGAAAACGATTCAGCTATTACCGGGTGTGATGTCTGCTGGCGAAGGGAGTTCGGGCTTCTATGTGCGTGGCGGTGGCCCCGATCAAAATCTTGTTTTGTTGGATGAAGCGGTGGTGTATAATTCGGGGCACATGTTGGGTTTCTTTTCGGTGTTTAATGCGGATGCTATCAAAAATACAACCTTGATAAAAGGGAATATGCCTGCCAAATATGGAGGGCGTTTGTCATCGGTTGTGGACATACAGATGAAGGACGGAAATAACAAAGATTATGAAGTGGCTGGCGGTATTGGTACGGTTTCGTCGAGATTGACAGTCGAAGGCCCGATACAAAAAAATGTGAGTTCTTTTCTTTTTTCCGGAAGACGCACTTATTTATTTGATGTGATTCAGCCCATCATCAAGAAGACGGATTTTGCGGGTACTAATTATTTTTTCTACGATTTTAATACGAAGCTAAATTATAAGTTTTCTGAAAAGGATCGCATTTACGCAAGTGGATATTTTGGGCGTGATGTACTAAGATATACGAACAATGCCCGAGATTTTGGGGTGAAACTCCCTTATGGAAATGCGACGGCGACCCTTCGTTGGAATCACTTGTTTACGGATAAGTTGTTTGTCAATACGTCTATGATATATAATGACTATGACTTTTCGGTGAGCGGCTCGCAGGACAAGTTTGTTTTTAATGTGTATTCGGGAGTGAGAGACTGGGGCGGGAAGGTTGATTTTGATTGGTTTCCCCATTTTCGTCATCATGTTCAATTTGGGACAAAATATACCTGGCATCGGTTTTTGCCCAATGTGGCAGGGGTGACCGATGGCGAAGAAACTTTTTCAAATGACCTGAAGCCTAAGTATGCACATGATGCGTCCATTTATTTGTCGGATGAAATCAAAATCACGAAGGATTGGAGTGTGAATGTCGGACTTCGGGGTAATTATTATGCGCAAGCAGGGCCATACACTTCGCCCCTTACGGGAAAAAAATACAAGCTAGGGGAAGTGGTTAAGCCCTTTACGCATTTAGAGCCTAGATTGAGCACAAAAATTGGATTAAATGATGTTTCTTCCATTAAGTTTGGCGCTGTTTATAATATGCAATACATGCACTTAGTGAGTACTTCTAATGGTTCATTGCCTGCGGATGTATGGGTGACGAGTTCTGAAAAGGTGGCACCGCAGAAGGGGGCGCAGGTGTCTTTAGGGTATTTTAGAAACTTTAAAGAAAATACTTACGAAGCATCGTTTGAGACCTACTATAAGTATATGTGGGGGCAAATAGATTATCCAGAAGATTATACGGATAATCCAGCCCAAGAAGTCGAAACAGAGTTTATTTTTGGAGAAGGACGCTCTTATGGAGCAGAGTTTTTTGTTCGAAAGAATAGTGGGAAATGGACAGGTTGGGTAGGTTATACCTTGTCCAAGACGGAACGTATTTTTGATGGCATAAAAGGGGTGTTTTTTCCAACGACTTATGACCGACGCCATGATGTGTCCATTGTGGCTAATTATCGGTTGAATAAAAAACTAGAGTTTGGCGGTGTGTTTATCTATGGAACTGGACGAGCCTATACGCCTGTCAAAAGCCTATTTTTGAATGATAATAAATTCTTTTTGGAGTATGGCTTGCGCAATAGTGCGCGGATTGATGCGTATCATCGAATGGATTTGTCTGTGACGTATAAACCAAAACCCAATACAACTAAACGTTTCAAATCTTCATGGAATCTATCCATTTATAATGTCTATAATCGTCTGAATCCTTTCTTTATCTCCTATGATACGGAGACGGATGTGAATACGGGGACTTCTAGCGTTAAGGCTTATAAAGTGTCTATTTTTCCGATTATTCCGGCCATTACTTGGAATTTTAAATGGAAGAGTTGAGTCGCTTCGCTGGTTGAGCCGTTCGCTTTGCTCTCTGGTTGAGACGCTTGCCCTTTGGGCTTCGCTGGTTGAGTCGCTTCGCTGGTTGAGACACTCGCTTTGCTCGTTGGTTGAGTCGCTTCGCTGGTTGAGACGCTCGCTTTG
>CAMZKG010000030.1 GCA_947311105.1 uncultured Saprospiraceae bacterium | reverse complement strand
TATTAAGCAGGTAGATTAAAACAGGGGTTTCTTAAACCTTGGTTATTTTGTTCAATCGTTCAGGCGCACAATTGTTGAGTCCACTCCAGAAAGGCAATGTCCTTTTTTATTTAGAGATTTCGCAAAATTTTATTCTGTGAGACCCAATTTTTAGGCTGGTTTCAGTTGAACAATTGCACAATATTAGCAAGGTTTAAGAAACCCCTGTTTTAATCTACTCGCTTCGTATTTTTTTCTTTCATACTTAGGCTTACCAAGGTTTCTCAAACCGAACAATTGCACGATTGCTCAATTGCCCCCTACTCTCTAAATACGTCTACCACATCCATCTCTAACCCTTTCAGGACTTGGGTTTCCACAAATTCACCTGCGACAAATGGCTTGGAGCCTATGTATTTTTTTTCTTTATTGAGCGTATAGACCAATATGTCTTTATTGGCAGGGTCAACTATCCAGTATTCTTTTACCCCATTCTTCTCGTACAAAAGAAATTTTTCTTTCATCTCTCTCGTAGAATTACCCGGGGAAAGAATCTCTACAATCAAATCAGGCGCGCCATTACATCCTTGGTCATCTAATTTCGACTCATCGCACACCACACACAAATCTGGCTGCACTACGGTTGACTTTTTTCCTTTTTTTAGTACAACATCAAAAGGTGCTGAGTACAATTCACATTGCTCTTCAATAAAAAATTGATCAATAAAGCGAAACAACCTACGACTTACTTTTTGATGATATCGACTAGGAGCTGGGCTCATCTTAAAGATTTTGCCCAAAATCAACTCCACCCTTTCGGGAAAATCCCACGAAAGATAGTCTTGATAGGTATAGGACTTAGTTAAGTCTAGTTGATTAAAATTGGTTATCATGACCTTCTTTTTTCCTGCAAAGGGTTAGCGAATAGTGTTCAATTGTTCAAGCGCGCAAGTGTTCAACTGATTGAAGAGAATATATTCTTACCACAGAAGAAGTGTACAAGTGTGTGAGTCTGCTCCAAAAAAAGTCAATGTACATTTTTATTTGGGTTCAGTTGAACGATTTAACGATTGCTCAATTGAACAAAATAAAGTTTTGCTCCATTCCTTAGTTAGAGCCTTTTCGAAGTAAGCCCAAGCCCCTACTCTCTAAATACATCCGCCACATCCATCTTCAAGCCTTTTAAGATTTTACTTTCAACCACTTCTCCTTCCACGAAGGGTTTTGACCCAAAATACTTCTGCTCTTTGTTCAATCTATAAACAACAACGCTTTTATTCCCAAGGTCAACCATCCAATATTCTTGAACTCCATTTTTCTCGTAAAGCTCAAATTTCTCTTTCATTTCTCTGCGTGTATTGCCCGGAGAAAGAATCTCCACAATCAAATCAGGCGCTCCTTCACAACCTTGTTGGGTGAGTTTTGATTGATCACATACCACGCAAATGTCTGGCTGTACAACGGTTGATTTATTCCCTTTTTTTAGTACAACGTCAAAAGGTGCTGCAAATAATTCACATGATGTCGATTTCCAAAGGAAATTATTATAAAAATACATCAAATTAGTCGAGACCCTTTGATGATACCGACTAGGAGCTGGACTCATCTTAAAGATTTTGCCCAAAATCAACTCCACTCTCTCTGGAAAATCCCACGAAAGATAGTCCTGATAGGTATAGGACTTCGTTAAGTCTAGCTGGTCAAAATTGGTTATCATGTCCTTTCTTTTTTCCTGCATAGGTTAGGTGTTCAACTGATTGAAGGAGTTATATTCCTATGCTCACAGATGAACAAGGCTAAGATACAGGTTTTTCGCTACATTTTCAAGTAATGACCTTTACCCCTTGAGTCCACGCCGAAAAACCTATATCCATTTTTATCTGGTTTCAGCTGAACGACTTAACGATTGCACAATTGAACACAATCCTTGAGCAATCAACCACCTTAAAGTCTCCAATAATCAATCCCTGCTTGCTCCACTTCTTTTTGGTCATATACACCTTTTAAGTCCATCAAAATCGGAGCTCCGTTCATAATCGACTTAAAATAATCTGTATCGAGACTTACATATTCTTTATGATTAACCGCGACCACTACAGCGTCATAATTATCCGAAGGCTTGTCCATCATCGGTAGTTTGTATTCATGGACCACATCATTAGGAGATGCATAGGCATCAACCAAGTGTACATTAATAGAATACTCCATTAACTCCCTGACAAAGTCCACTACTTTAGTATTTCGGATATCCGCGACATTCTCTTTAAACGTGAATCCCATGACCAAAACCTTGGTTTTTTGTGGAGATTTTCCTTTTTGGATAATTTTTTGGACTAGGCGTTTAGCGACAAAAGCTGGCATCCCGTCATTTATCCGACGTCCACTCAAAATCACCTGTGGGTCATAGCCCAATTTCTTCGCCTTATAGGTCAAGTAATAAGGATCCACCCCAATGCAGTGCCCGCCTACCAAGCCAGGATAAAACTTGATAAAATTCCATTTTGTACCCGCCGCTTCTATAACGGCTCGTGTATCAATACCCATCTTGTCAAAGATAATGGATAATTCATTCATCAAGGAAATATTCAAATCTCGCTGGGTATTTTCGATGACTTTGGCTGCTTCAGCCACTTTTATCGTTGCTGCTTTAAAAATTCCTGCGGTGATTATCTCCCCATATATCTTAGCTATCTCTTCCGCAGATTCATCATCACTACCTGAAACTATTTTTAATATTTTATCGACTGTATGCTCTTTATCTCCTGGATTAATACGCTCTGGAGAATAGCCTGCTTTGTAATCCACATTGAGCTTGAGACCAGATAGCTTTTCAACAACTGGCAAGCAATCTTCTTCTGTAGCGCCTGGATACACCGTTGATTCATAGACCACGTAATCGCCTTTTTTGATGGCATTTCCTACGGTCGTAGATGCACCGATTAAGGGGCGCAAATTGGGGACTTTATGCTCATCAACAGGAGTCGGTACTGCCACAATAAAGAAGTGGGCATTTTTTAGCTCTTCTGGATCGGCGGTAAAAATGATGTCTTTATTTGCGAAAGCAGAAGCTTCTAATTCTTCTGATGGATCCACTCCATTCTTCATCATTTCTACCCGCTCTTCGCTGATGTCAAAGCCGATTACACTGAATTTTTTAGCAAATTCTAATGCCAATGGTAAGCCGACATAACCTAAGCCGATAACAGCTATTTTCTTTTGTTTTGATTTTAATTCGTTGTACATGTGAGTGGTGAATGGTTAAAGCTAAAAGACTAAAGGCGCCCATTACCCAAATTTTAAAATTCGTATTTTACTCTATCAATATTTAGGCGAAAGCCTAGGGAAATGATAGTAGTATTGTCTTCTTTGCCCATTGAGTACAATGTGTTTCGCCCAAAATAACTGACTTCCAACCAGCCATTATGCATGAGCTGATACCCTAGACTAGCCGTAGTTATATTTCGGCTATAATGGTCTCCCTGCCCAATTACATTGCCATAATCCTGTACTCTAGAATTATAGCCAAGCAACGGATTAGCGCCCCAGTTTTCACCTTTTTTATTTTCTCCTCCTTCGATAAAGAAAGTTCTTATTTGGGCATTCCATTTATGAGTAGGTCGATAGCTTGCGCTAAAAATCCACTCCTTAAAGTTGGCGCCCAGCGGGTGGGCGAGCGGTTGATTATTATGCGTATAAGTAGTCAAACTATCTTTATGCGAGTAGGTATAAGGTCTTACCAAGTTGTATTCTAACGCCATGTCCAAATTTTGAATTTTTGCGACATTTACCCATTTGGCGCCAGCCTGAATACCGAATTTATTACCCCACCAACCATTGTTATTTCTAAACAACTCATCTAGCTTAAACTCATCAAAGGCAACTTGACCGTGTAGCTGAAATTGGTGCAAAAAATTCCATTTTGCCGTAAGGCCTGCTATCTCATTATCTGGGCTTCCTATCAAATGCTCCACTGTCCTATACAAAATAATCGGATTCAAGTATTGTAATTCAAAATGATTGCTTCGATTAAAAAT
>CAMZKG010000029.1 GCA_947311105.1 uncultured Saprospiraceae bacterium | reverse complement strand
GAACGGCCGTTCGGCTCGACATCCCACGATCTAGTAACTAGTAACCAGACCTATAGTAACCCGATTGCTAGACACCCGATTGCTAGACACCCGAACGGCCGTTCGGTTCGACATCCCTAAGCCCAACTTTATTTCAACACTACAATCTTTGCGACCGCAGTATTTCCGTTATTGTATATTCTAACGAAGTAAGCTCCTGGTGCCACGCCAACTGTAGAAAACTGAATATTATTAATATCCTTTTTTCTAATTTGCTTTACCACTTTGCCGACCACATCCACTAGACGAATATCAACCATTCCGACAAGTTGCTTATCAAAGTCTATATTCACCCAATCTTTCACAGGATTAGGATAGATACTAAAGTCTTGATTTTCAACAAGTTCTACCCCAACAGGTTCTCTCATAATATTAAACTTTGTTACTGGGATAAACCCGCCTTGTCCATCTATGACCGAAAAATTAAAATCATCCACCAAAGAACTGGCGCCAGAATTATAATATCTCAACGCACCTGCGGACACATCCTCCTGACTAAAAGTAGCACCTACGCTCAACTCTGTTCCATTTACTTTTAAGACTCCATATTTGGGAGCAGTCACGATGGTAAAAATCAATTCAGCGGGGCCATTATCCACATCTTCGGCTAACAACAAACTACTAGAAATAACTTCACTAACTCCATCATTAATATCTAAGACTTCATTTTTCACAAGTACAGGCGCATTAAAAGTCACGTCCGCGCAAAGCTCGATACTCCAACCCGTGATTTTTCCTCCAGACCCAGGCGTTCCATCCGTCACAGACAACACCCAATCTCCAGCCGCATCCACACCATGAAACACCGTAAAAGGTTGCTCCGGCTTTGACTTCCCAGTCAATACACAAGGGTCGTTATTGACAGCATCATCATCAAAACTCAAATCAAAAGGCACAGAAGTATTGGCGCATTTATTAGCCATCAAAATAGCCGACTCCCCCGATGGGGCAGTTAGTTTGATGCTCAACTCTCCAAGGTAATCATGATTTCCTGTTAGGTGTTTAACATTCAAATCGTTTACTGTTGCCGAAGTACCGATATGGATGGTACTTGTTTTGGTACCAGGAGTATTTGCAGAAATGGTCATCGGCACATCTGTAGCATCCGTTGAAGCACAACTGACATTCACCGTCGAAAAAGATGCCGGCACCGTCCAAGGCCCAACTCCGCATTCATTATACGCACGTACTCTCCAATAATACACCGTCGCTACTTCAAGTTCATTATTAACTAAGAGTGTCGTAGCAGTAGTCCCCAATTTCTCTTTGTGCAAGCTATTGGCATCAAAAGATGGGGAGCTAGCTATTTGGACATCATATTTTGTTGCATTACCTAGAGCCGTCCAATCTAAAACAGGAAAACTACTCACACCTGCCGCTCCATTTGCTGGCGATGTCAAACCGAGACCAGAGAAATTAAAATCTACCACATCTAAATGTAGGTTCATCACCGTTGAATCCACATTATCCCCTTTTACTAGGACTTGCAAGTCAATTGGTGAAAAATCCGCCACATTTTCAAAATCCAAAATCAAATTAGTGGATTCTCCCGCATTGATAGACGCTGATTCAAAATACACATTTGCGCCAGCAGGTAAATCTCCAAGAAGAGATAGATTCGCTACACCAGTATATCCACCAATTCCTACTGTATTTAGGACAATTTGCTCGGTAGCTGGCACACAAATCTGCAACCCCGTCTGCGACAAACCAGCGGATAATTTTGGTTCGACCGGTTGTTTAATTTCGTGACTAGCCCCCGAAGCATCCAAAAACACATTATCAGCCGCTTCTACAATCACCCGATAATTAGTTGCCACCATATCAGGCACCACCACATAAGCTTCCCCCGTATTTCCAACATTTTCCGCAAGGAGAATACTATTATCATAATCCATCCCATGAATTAGGCGAATATTGACTAAGTGACAATTTACAGGAGCCTTATCCGTATTCGCCACCAACCACTTCACTTTGGCATATTCTCCGACTTCCCAAATTTTATCATTTAGACCAGGCAACGTAACAATAAAAGGTCCTGCTTCTTCAGTCGCCTTAAACGCCACTTTATCCCAAGCCGCTGCACCTGTTGCCATGCCATTGCTAGTATGATTATCTCTCACCACAAACTGAAAAGTCATGTTCCGAGAATATGATGGCAAAACTTCCTTGTTATCAAAACTTCCTGAAAAAATAGTCCCTAGCCTAGGAAAAAACCGATAAGTCACATCTTTGGGTGGAAGCGCCCTAAATAAGGGGGCATCTCCTTGCGGAGAACCCAAAGGCGACAACGGACCCAAATCAAATTGCTCCCAACTGTAAGTCAACTGATCGCCATCTTCATCCATGCCTTCCCCGTTTAAAAGAAAAGCCGTGCCGATAGGGATAAAAAAGCCATCTTCCATAGTCGTATTGGCTACTGGATAATGATTATCTGTATTTGACTTTGCCGCACAAGAATTACCACCAGTCAAAATCATGTGATCTGTGATTTCCATCAAAGACGAGACATGATAATAAGGATCAGAATCAAATAAAATATTATTCGTACCACAAATACCGGAATAAGACATTATTGTGGACCCACTTCCAGGCTCATACGCCGTCCCACCATTTTCATTACCCCCCGCAAATCCACTACAATTATTGAAAGTATGATTAGAGCCCATTTGATGCCCCATTTCATGAGCGACATAATCCACATAAAAGCCATCCCCTGTATTTCCACCAGCACTGGTTACTCCTCTACCCTTTCCACCGCCACACACACTCGAAATCTGCGCCAATCCACCGCCGTTTGTACCAAAGACATGCCCCATATCATAGTGATTAAAAGGGATTTTGGAATTTAACGCGGTGGGATTTTCTCCAATCATCGCACTTGTATTGCCGTTGGTATAAGGATCCGTAGCCGCATCAAAATAAAACATCGTGTCGGTATTAGCGGTTAGCTCATATTTTAGAGCAAAATCCCTACCGACGATAGAGTTAATTCGGTTTATTGCATTGGTCACTTCAGCCAATACAGATGCCTTCGTATTGCCATATTTTTGAGAGTACTCCCCTGTCGTGGCAATGACCAGACGGTATGTTCTCAACTGCACGGCTTCTGTCTCTGGACTCCCCAGAGTCAATTCGGGGTCAATTATCTTTGTATCATCCGTTGTGCCTTGATTTTCCGTAGTGACATCACAGATAAAGGCTTTTTCTGGATTTTCACGATCATGTAGATCCTTTCGGAAAAAAGATTGATAGACCTGATTATTGCCATGAAAAATGGGGTCAATAATCACAGGACTTCCAAGCCCAAAAATATAACCATGAAAACCAAATTCAGAGATACTAAATCGCCCGTTGATACTAGGATTATCCACGGATTTGCCCCAAAAAGTTTTTATTGTGGGATATTTTGCCGCAAGGCCTGCCTGCATAATCGGAGAGTCAAACATTTCAAAATCCATAAACTGCCCATCTGCCATCGGCAAACGCACAACCTTCCCTTTTGCTGCTCCTTCAGAAGGGCAGTTCTTCAAGGCTATCCGCAATGGCTTCAACTCCAAGCTATACGTTTGGGCAACGACATCATAAGTATAAATCTTTTCGCCTTCCATTTCTTCGATTTTGTCTTGCGACAAAGGCGTCCAAAAATTCGATTGCCCAAAAACAATTGCATTTAGCAAAACCAATAATCCCAACAGGAGTAATTTCTTTTTCATTTTCATTTTTTTATTTTCAGGTCGCAAAATAGGCAAATTTTAGTGGGCAGCTAGACATTTTAACGATATTTAACACAGTTTCGTCCTTTAGCTTCCCAAAAAAAAGGCAATTTACACGAAGTGTAAATTGCCTTTCTAGCATCTGTTACGCTAACACTTAGCTCTTCATGTGCACCACACGCTGCTCAAATGGAGCTTCATAGCCAGCATCTCCTAATCTTTTGGCAATCTCCCCACGCAATCCCCAAAAGACATCCCAATAATCTTCCACCGTTGAAAATGGCAATGCAGTCAACTGGATGTTATTATTAGTCAATTCGGTCACATAGACTGAAGGTGCTGGATCTTTCAACACTTTGTCGGAAGACATCAAAACATCCATCACAATAGAACGAGCCTTTTCAATATCAGAACCATAGCGAATGGCAAAAGGAATATCAGAACGAACACTCCCCTTCTTAGAATAATTCACAATATTGCCTGCAAATAAAGGACCATTCGGCACTATCACCGTCTTATTCTGGAATGTCTCCAATACCGTTACAAGTACAGATAATTCCTTTACAAAACCAAGCTCTCCTTGGACTTCTATCAAATCTCCAACCTTATAAGGTCTAAAAATCAACAAAAGTACGCCTGCGGCAAAATTGCCTAAAGCACCTTGTAGTGCCATACCAATCGCCAAGCCTAGCATACCCAAAACGGCAATAAACGATGTAGTCTCTACACCGACTTGACCAGCCACGGCAATAAACAGCATAACTTTTAGTAAAAATCCAACCAAGGTTAAGATAAACGGGCGCAATGTCGCATCAATGTGGCGAGTCTCCATCAACCGACCAACCGCACGCATAATGGCTTTGATAATCCAAAGCCCGATAAGTAAGGTCACGATAGCCATGACTAATTTGGGGCCCCATTCTCCGAGAGAACCACCCAATTTTTCCACGAAAGTGGATTTCAGCGTTTCAAAAATTTCCATATTGTTTAGTTTTGCGGCTCCTATCTTGCACCACCAAAACCAGAAAGGTCATTTTCTCCAAAAATAGAAACATCTTCCACGACGAAAGGTATCCCTACCCTAGCCCTAAACATCTTTGCCCAAAAAGCAGAAATACTTATAGCCATCCAACGAAGAAAAGAGCAACTGGGCTCAATACCACAGGATAATCACCAGTTAAAGTACTGAAATTCATTCAGCAAGTAAAATAGTTACCTAGCAAATATAAGGTTTATCCTGTCACAAAACCATCAAAAGGAGATTTTTTTTTAAGTACACTCAAAAAATCTACGAAATTGACTAAAAAGAGTGGATTTACCCTTTAAAATAATACTTCAAAATCGCATAAATGGCTCTCAATCCATCGCGCCAGCCTATTTTTTTGCCTTCTTCGTAGGTGCGCCCATAGTAGGAGATGCCTACTTCATAAATTCGAGCATCAGGATAGCGAGCGATTTTGGCAGTTACTTCGGGTTCAAAGCCAAATCGTTTTTCTTTTAGGTCTAAGGATTTGATGATATCGGCTCTAAAAAGCTTATAGCAGGTCTCCATATCTGTGAGATTCAGATTAGTAAACATATTGGAGAGCCTAGTCAAAAAACGATTGCCGATAGAATGCCAAAAGAAAAGGATTCGGTGTGGTTTGCCACCAATAAAACGAGACCCATAGACTACATCCGCAAATCCGGCCAAAATGGGCTTCAATAAGATATTGTACTCTTGGGGGTCATATTCTAGGTCTGCATCTTGGATAATGATGTAGTCTCCCGTTGCTTTCGCAATGCCCGTGTGCAAGGCAGCGCCTTTACCCTGATTGACTTCATGTTCAAAATAGGCGATACCTAGGCTAGGGTGTTGTTTTTGGTAATCTAAAATCGCCTGACGGGTATTATCAGAAGAACAATCATTCACAATGATTAGCTCCTTGGTCATTCCACCAATCAAGGCTACATCTGCAATCTTATTCAGGATTAAGTGAATAGTTCTCTCTTCATTGTAGGCCGGAATAACAATGGATAACTTCAAACTCATAGATTTTTTATGCTTAGATTGGCAAAGGTACAAAAAGAGACTATCAATTGGTCTTTGACGAGCTCTTTTTTACAGTCCAACTCGACGCAATGAGCAAATTTTGTTTAATCGTTCAAGCGTACAACTGTATAGCCAGATAAAATTATAGCCCGAACAAAAAATTTCTTTTTGCCCTTAATCTCTTACATTTTATTATCTTTGCGTACTACAATTAAAAAAAATATGCTAATGGCCACACGTTATGTTTTTTCAATTTTATTAATATTAATGGGAAATTGTTTATTTGCTCAAGATTTTGAGACCGACTACTCTGTACTCAAGAATACAGGAGCAATGCCCATAGACCTGCTATCTTCTTCTTCGCAAAAATACCGCCAACGCAAGAAAGCCATATCCAGAAAGGATAGCCGAAAAACAAAAAAGGCTAAATCTGAATTTTATTTAACAAGTTCATTTGTAATTGATGAACTTTTGCATAGCGGCAAAATCCTATTTTCAGATAAAGAAATTACCGACTACGTCAATTCAGTGGCTGACGAGCTATTAAAAGACGACCCTTCCTTACGAAAAAAATTAAGATTTTATACGGTCAAGTCATCTACTCCTAATGCTTTTGCGACTGACCGTGGTGCCATTTTCTTTACGCTTGGGCTACTTGAACAGCTAAATACGGAATCAGAATTGGCTTTTATTCTCTCTCACGAAATTGCTCACTTTACCCAAAAACATAGTGTAAACACTGCCGTTTCTTTTGACAAAATCAATCGAAAAGGGAATAGGCGCAAGAGAAAAATTATCTTCCGTAATTCCAAATCTTATGACGCCCTACTCAAAAAAAGTAATTATTCAAAAAAAAATGAGCAAGAAGCCGATCGGTTAGGTGGCAAGCGTTTTTTAAAAACTGACTATAATCCACAATCTATTATTGATGTTTTTGACATTCTTGAATTCGCACATATACCTTTAAACAATGATTCTGTAAGCATTTCATTTTTAAATCTTGAAAACCTAAACATCCCCAAAAAATATTTTTTAACGTCTATTGGGCCTCCCAAACCAATGAAAGACAATGAATACAGCACCCACCCGGGCATCAATGAGCGCCGAAATAAAGGCAAGAAACTGCTAATAAACAACCCCAAAAAAACAGGGAAAAACTTTATTGTCTCAGAAGAGCGCTTTCAAAAAGCAAAGACCACGGCTCAGTTTGAGTTATGTGATGTTTTTTTACAAGAAACAAAATACTCCGATGCAATATATTTTAGCAGCATTTTATTAAAAAAATATCCAAACAATCGGTATTTAAAATACATCAAAGCCTATGCGCTATACGGCATGGCTCAATATACTAATGCAAACCGCACAAAAGAAGTCACTGTTGACTATAACGATGCCGAAGGCTATGCAAAACAAGCCTATAAAGTATTAAAAACACTCACAAATACGCCAGCCAATATTAATTTAGTTGCAGCGAGATATTGTTGGGACTATCACGAAACCTACCCCAATGACAAGGCAATGTCTTTAGCACTACGCGACCAGGTGGAAGATTTGGCGATCTATGGCCTAGAAGAACCAAGCGGTTATTTTTCCGACAGCAAACTGGACCAAGCAAAATCTAAACCCAACAAGTATTATGGACGGTTAGCTTTCGCAAAAATCCGAAAGGACAAAACGTTTGTGAAAATGTTCAAAGATGGTATTCGCTATCGAAAAAAAATGGATCAAGAGGATACTAAAAAAAGAAAAAAAGGTAAGAAACGAAAAAATAAAATAGCCCTAGGAGTCAAAAAAGCCGTATTTCTTAATCCTGCCTATTATCGAGTAGAAAAGAAAAACTACTCCAATATCCAACTAAAATATATATACTCCGAAAAAAGACAAAAAGACCTTGCCAAAGTCATCAAACAAAACGCAAAACGGGTACACCTAAATGTAGAGATTCTTGATTCCCATAGCTTTGTTTCTAAAAATGACACCAAAAAATTCAATGAACTAACACTCCTAAATAATTTCCAAGAAGAATTGCTTGGGCATAATATGTATATGATCGTTAGCAGCTATAACCGCGTTCAGCCATTAGCCAAAAAGTTCAATACACCAATAATCGTGAATACTGGCAATATCTCTTTAAGGAAAAAACCTAGAATCATGTCCTTCCCCATGGGGGTGCTACTGAGCATACCGCCCGCGACGTCATCTGGTTTTAAGAAATTGTTTACCAACTATTGGGGATTGCAATATTCTTCTGTTGTTGACATTGAAGACAACCGGATTTTACATAAGGAGATTGCGCCTTACAAACAAAAAGACATTAAAGCAATCCTTAACATGAACATTTACAACCTTCTATACAAAATGAAGGCGAAAAAGAAAAAATAACCTTTGATTACAAAACTTACAAATATGAAATTTTTAACAGTTATTTTTTGCTTGGCATCCTTCCTGCCACTTGCCTCCTTTGCTCAAGTTGGATACCTTGGCAAGAGGATAAACATTCAGTACGCACCAACGCTAGGCAACCCTTGGCTCCAAAATGCCTTGGACGGCTCTAGCCTTAACACAACATTTGATAGCTATATCATTGAAGGTGCCAAAGATTATCCATCATATCCTAGATACAATGCTACATCCCATTCTAAAAAGACAACTTTTTTGAATATTAAGCACCGCTTTTTATTAAATTATACCATTTCTTCCAACTCAACTATTGGACTCGGATACAATATTGAAAAATATGGATTTTATGCCAGAGACCTTTTTATTGCCAACGAAGATTCTACCCAATTTGTGCAAACGGAAAGTAGCGGAAATATTGATGGTACTGATTTGATCCTAAAGTACACCAAGTACAATAGCAATACTGCGCCAATTGGTCATTATTTTTCAGTTAGTGTGGGACTCAACAAAGCAAAAAAGTATATCATTGCAAAAGATATAGACGGACACTTTAAAGAAACCACTGTTAATATTCCTTTTGTAGGTCTTGACGTTGGACGCAATATCTTGATAGGAGATGGCCTTTTTGTTAACATCGGCGTAGCGATGCAATTCTCGCAAAAGTATCTAAAACTTGAGAATTATCGCACTTTCACTTACAATATATTTAGGCCCACCGTAGGCATAGGTTATATTCCCTTCTAATCGACTGTAATATTACCATCAGTGTCAAATTTAATATTTGTAGTATTTGACTCAAAGTGGAGGTTGCAAAAAGTGACGCTATATTTTTTTTCGCCCGTTTTTTTCACATACACTTTATCATCACTATCCGCCTTAAAGAGCCAATTAGCTGTACCGCCAACATTAATCGATACGGTGCATTTATTGTCAATACCTTTAGCGTTGCTAGTAGTCGTATATAAGCCCGAAACTGGTGCTTTCGAAAAATCAACAGTCATTTTATACCCCGTATTTGTAGTGCCTGTAATGGAATAATCACCAAAGCTGCCCCAATACGTCACCTGGACATCTGTCATTTTATCCGTAGAAAGATTAAAAACAAACGTATTTTTTGTTGGCTGACATGGTATTGTCACATTAAAACTACCCGTCGTAAAAGACAATTCATTACCATACCCCAAACCCCGTACGTTTTGGGCAAAAGCCCTAAAATAGATGGTTGTATTCTCTTCCAAATTTGTTAGCTCAGTATAATAATGAGCCCCATCCCCATGAGACATACTGTTTACTACATGATCATCTACTGTAGGATTTGGAGTAGTACTCCAACAGATTCCACGATCTAAACTCGCCACAGAGCCATCATTTTCAAGTACCAATCCAACTGTTGCGGAGTTGGTTGTTACGTCAAATAACTCGGTCAAAACACTTGGTGGTTCCTTTGGGTTAACTGATCGCTCTACAAATTCACAGCTAGATATAACAAACAAGCTAAAAATAAAAATTAATATCTCTTTCATCGGTGTATGATTAAAAATGGTAACAATTTAGTAGCAAAGATAGGGATTGCTATTCAAAAAGCAAGACAACTGCTTAGGCAAGGTAATTTTTTACCAAAAAATGTCCTTTTTAGGCCTATTTAGACCTTTTTTATCATGCAGCCGAGCCTATCACCGGTGGCACTTAAAATAATCAAAAGGTTCGAGACAATTTTCACACTGAAATAAAGCCTTGCAAGAAGTAGAGCCAAATTCCGAAATAATTTTGGTCTGCTTGGAGCCACATTGTGGACACTCGACTATAGCTTCCTGTAGCGATAAAGTAGCCGCTGGGGGAGCAATCCCATATTTTTTTAGTTTTTCTCTGCCTTTCGGCGAAAGCCAATCCGTCGTCCATGCTGGGCTAATCACATGAGTAATATTAATTTTGGTAAAACCCGCAACAAAAAGGGCGGCTCGAATGTCTCCTGCCATGACATCAGTCGCTGGACATCCCGAATAGGTCAAGGTAATCTTTACTTCCACTTCATCATCACTAATCACATTAACATCCCGTATAACCCCTAAGTCATCTAGTGTCAAAACGGGAATCTCTGGATCCGTTACTTTTGATAAAATCTCGTAAACTTGCTCGATGGTTGTCATGAAGTTTGTTACCAAGTTTGATTAGGATAGGCTCTTTGCAGAAATTGCATTTCCGCAAGGATATGTCCCATATATTCAGAATGAATTCCTTTTTTGCCCCCTGTTTGATGCCAAGTTCCTTCCGGAATCGCCAATGTCGCTTCCTGCAAAGTCGCCAGTACAGCTTCTTTCCAATTTTCCTGTAAAGTACTCACATCAACAGCGACACCGGCTTTCGCCAAAACTTGCTCGTCCGCAGTCATCTCGAACAATTCGCCAGGGTATGCCCATAAATCATCGATTGCATCTTGCATCTTTTGATTAGAAATAGCCGTGCCATCTCCCAACCTTAACATCCAATTGCGGCTAAACCGTAGATGGTATTTTACTTCCATCAGTGACTTGGTAGCTATTGCCGCCAACTCTTCATCCTTACTATTGACTAGAGCGGAATAATTCAAAAAATTGAATTCATCATAAAAATACTGGCGCACAATCACATGAGCAAAATCCACATTGGGCTGCTCAACCAAAAGCACATTACGGTATTCATTTTCTGGGCGCACTAGAGCTAGTTGATCTTCATTTCTTTTTTGGTCATCGTGTTTGGTGGCATATTGAAACAAGAGTCGAGCTTGCCCAATCAAATCCAAAGAAATATTAGTGATAGCAATATCCTGCTCTAATGCGGGACCGTGCCCACATAACTCCGACAGTCTCTGCGACAGAATCAATTGATTATCAGCCAATTGTAGTAAATATTTAAAAAGCATTTCTTTATTTTTTTGGATGGATTACATTTTGTTTACGTCGTCAGGCAACTCATAGAAAGTCGGATGCCTATAAACTTTTGTCTTTGCAGGCTCAAAAAAAGAATCTTTATCTTCGGGATTGGTCGCAAAAATATATTTTGATTCTACGACCCAAATGCTTTCCCCTTCCTTTCTACGGGTATATACATCTCTGGCATTTTCTAATGCCATTTCTGAATCCGCAGCGTGCAAACTGCCTACGTGTTTGTGACTTAGACCCCGCTTGGAAGCTATAAATACTTCCCACAAAGGCCAATCTTTATTTGTACTCATATTTTTTTTTGTTTGGTTCACAGCCTGACGGCTGGTCGTTTTTTTCAGAATGTTGCTTTTGGTTCACAGCCGAACGGCCGTTCGGCTCTACGACGTGGACGTGGACGGGTATGCGTGCGTGTGTTTTTTGGCGTAAGCCGCTGCTGCATCTCTAACCCATTCTCCATCGTCATACGCTTTTTGCCTTGCGGCAATCCTCTCCCGATTGCAAGGGCCATTACCTTTGACAACTGTCCAAAACTCTTCCCAATTAATCGCCCCAAAATCATAATGCTTTCGCTCTTCATTCCATTTCAAATCAGGATCCGGGATAGTTAACCCCAAGACTTCTGCTTGCTGCACTGTGGCATCAACAAAATCTTGGCGTAATTCATCATTAGACTTTCGTTTAATTTTCCATTTGGTGGATTGACTACTATGAGTGGATTCTGCGTCGTGCGGCCCAAACATCATAATGGAAGGCCACCACCAACGATTAAAGGCATCCTGCGCCATGGCTTTTTGTTCTTCGGAACCTTGACACAAGGTATATAAGATATCAAAACCTTGCCTTTGGTGAAAACTTTCTTCTTTACAAATCCGAATCATCGCCCGCGAATAAGGGCCGTAAGACGTCCGCATCAAGGCCACTTGGTTCATGATGGCGGCACCGTCAACCAGCCAGCCAATGGCACCAATATCAGCCCAACTAAGTGTCGGATAATTAAAAACACTAGAATACTTTGCTTTACCACTATGCAATGCTTGAATCATCTCGTCTCGAGAAATCCCTAGTGTTTCGGTCGCCGAGTAAAGATATAGTCCATGCCCTGCTTCATCTTGGATTTTGGCCAACAAAATAGCCTTTCTTTTTAGAGTAGGCGCTCTAGTCACCCAATTCCCTTCTGGCAGCATACCCACTATCTCCGAGTGAGCATGTTGAGACATTTGACGGATGAGCGTTTTGCGATAGGCATCAGGCATCCAATCTTTGGGTTCAATCTTTATTTCGGCATCAATTTGCTCTTGAAACCTAAGCTGTAGGGCTTTTTCGTCCATTTCTTGTTATTTCAATGATATCTTGAGCAAATATATGAAATAATAATGGATAATAAGGACTATTTGTTGGTTAAAATATAGTAGTGTAGTGATTGGATATTTTAAGGTTTAAGGAATGTGCTTATTTTGTGCAATCGTGCAAATGTTCGGTTTGAGAAACCTTGGCAAGCCAAAGTATGAAAGATAAAAATACGAAGCGAGTAGATTAAAACAGGGGTTTCTTAAACCTTGCTAAATCATCAAACCGCTACACCGTTAAACCGCTATACCCGGCTAAACCGCTACACCCGTTACACCCGTTACACCGCTATACCCAGCTACACCGCTACACCGTCTACACCGTTAAACCGTCTATGTTCACTCCGTACCAACGACCAACCAAGGATACTGCTCGGACTCTGTATAATTATTTACATTCACAAAAACGTAATTATACAATTCGGCAATCGTAATATGGTTGTCCCCATCGGCATCAGCAGCGCCCTTAAGCCCATCAATCAAAAAATAACTGAATACCCCCTGCTCCAACTCAGCATACTCTCTAGATTCTCCGCCAGGACTTGAAGAATAAAAGACCGTCAAGCCATCAAAATTCATGTTTCTCTGAATATTTGCTTCGGGCTCATCTATATTGCAGGCATCAATATAAAAGGTCTTGGACTTGGCATTAGAGTGCTGCAAAATATGACTAATCTCTTCATGTGGGAGCAAATTTGTTTTACCATCCGACTCAAAAGGTATGATTGCTTTCTCGACACCATGACCAGAGTAATAAATCACAATCTGGTCATTAGTCCCCGCTTTTTCGGCAACGTCTTCAATGGCGGCGGTAATATTGGCAGCGGTAGCATTTTCATCAACCAAAAAACGGATAGTTTCACTCCTATTCTTACTAGACTCTAAGAAAGAATAGAAGTTATACGCATCATCATCCGAATAATCCAAAACATCCATTTTTTCATAATTAGCGATACCAATCACGACGGCATAGGTTTTTGAATTTGGCAAGTCATTCAAGGCGTGTTCTTCGATGATTTTTGGGGTCTTAATGGATGAATTCAGGTTCCCATTTTGCCAGTATCCATGAAATAACTGCCCAGAAGCATGGTGCAAAACCCCTTCGCCATTGGGAAGTCCATCACGCCAATTCCCATCATATTTGTCCCCATTAGGATAATAGCAAATACCTTTACCAGAAGGCTTGTGCCGCTTAAAATACCCGACATAACGGTTGCCTTTTTCATCTAAATAGACACCGATTCCATTTCGACAATTACCCGAGACACAGCCCGTTTTTCTCTTTGCTTTCGGTGCTCTAATAAAAGCATCTTCACCCACAGGCAAACCTTTTTTGAATAGACCTTTGACTTTGCCGTCCTTCGGATAATTCCAGACACCTTCACCGTCAGGTAGCCCCTGCTTAAAAGCACCTTTGTAGATACTCCCATCCATAAATCGATAAGTGCCCACACCATCTTCACAAGTGCCTGAAAGACATTGTGCCTGACCAATATGAACAGCCATCAACAGCCCCAAAAGGGATAGAAAAAATAATCTCATAGTAATAGATAGTTTGATACAACTTATCTACCATATATCATACCAAAATAACGGCTCCAAACTAGAATAAATGCCTTATTTTCAAGCTTTTAGACCGCCTAATATATAAATACCTAACTACTAACAATTCATGTATAGCTGATTTTTTTAAATTAAAAAAAATAACATTTATTTAGCAATGGTTCGGTAAAAAAACAATACTCCGACGTAGCCTGCCACGCTTCCAACGTCTTCCTTGATTAAGGCAAAATTTGAAGGTGCTTGATGAGCTAT
>CAMZKG010000028.1 GCA_947311105.1 uncultured Saprospiraceae bacterium | reverse complement strand
TGGTCTTTGGGGCGCTTCGCTTTTGGTGCTGCCGCAGCGACTTACTCCGTGGGCGTTGGACGCTTTGGATTGATTTTTTCTTTGGTCTTTAGGGCGCTCCTTCGTCGCTTTTGGTCTTTGGGGCGCTTCGCTTTTGGTGCTACCGCAGCGGCTTACTCCGTGGGCGCTGGGCGCTTTGGGTTGATTTTTTGGGATTGGCTCCTGCGTCGGTGAGCACGTCTCGGGCGGTAGCATTCAACTTCTCAACCAGCAAAGTCCGAAGGACAAGCGACTCAACCAGCGAAGCGACTCAACCAGAGAGCGAGCTACTCAACTCCTTCAACGTCCATACATCAACACATACATATTATACAGCGCCATATAGTCCAGCCCATTCGTCCGTCTAGGTGGTAGCCACTCCGAATAAAATCCCTTATCATCTATATGCAAACTTTGCCAACGGCTCCCCTCCCAACCAGGAATATTGGTACAATCAAACTTAGGCCAATATTTATCACCTCCACCCCAAGGCCAATTATCTTTATAATTGTCAGGGACATGACACGGCCCATCCATTGGAGCGGTACAAAGCATTTCTTGAAAAAACAATTTGCCCCCGACTTTTTCGGCAACGGACTTCCCTTGCGGGAAAAACAAATCATTCCCTAGAAGCAAAATTTCTTTATGATTTTTTTGCGCAAGCCTAATCACCCTTCGATTCTTCTTTTTATTGATACTCAAATCTCTAAATCCACTGGTTTGCTTGGTATAAAACTCGCCATTAAAGCCCCCTGAAAAAATAGACATGCTCTTAAAAAACGAGCGCTCCCAACCCGAACTCTTTACTTTTTTGCCCTGCAATATCGCATTGGCACTCTTTAGCCCATAAATCGTTGGACGTAAATCTCCCCCTTCACATTCTGAAAGTCGTATGGCATGACGGCAATTTTCCTTGCTGCCAGGTACGGTAATCCTTTTCGCATCAATAGCCATAATAATACCATTCGCTATTTTTTGCATCATCTCCACTGGATAGTACTTTTGCCCATCACAAGTTTGGATGCTTGCCGTTGCTGGAATGTACTTTTTGACAAACAACAAACCATAAAATAAATTCATGATTTGGTCATGGCTCAAAAAAAACTGTGACCGTACCATATAACACAATGAATCCACTTGGGGGCATGGGCTATTCGGGATTGGAGTCAATGCCCCAAAAGCGCCGCCAATAGCATCCACATGCCAAGCTTCGTCCGTCGGATCATGAAACCGCTCTTCCAAATTTTGCCCCGCATCCGCTCGAATCAAAAATCCATTGTATCCTGAAAAATCAGGTACAAATTCAGCATTCCCCTTCACCTTCACATCCCAGTTGCGATGACAATTATTCCACCAACCTGCTTTTGTAATTAGCGCCTGTTTTTTATCACAAATCAAATCACCACCCCTCCTATTTGCGTAAGCTCTATCCAAAATATGCTGCGCCTGCATATCCAATCGTCGTAGTGCTTGAAGGCTCAAAAATATTTCTTCCAATGTTTTTTGCTGTCCTTTTACATCACCTTCACGTCCTTCTATCTCATACTCCGTGGCTAAAGTCACAAACCACCAACCTAATTCCGACAAGGTTTCTGACCCAAATTCTAACCAATTAAACTTGTGATTGGGATTTTCATGAACATCTTCCCCTTTAACTGACCAAGAGATACCAAAGTTATTGCAGTCCCGATCCATGCGATTATTCAGTCGTCCACCAACAACCCCTGCCCCGTTGGGTGCAATCCATAAATTGGTAGCTGGCAACCCAAAACCTTGTTTTTCAAAGTTTACTTGGGTAGAGTCTTGCGACAAAACCAATCCGATGCCGTCATTGACACATCCCCTTTCCGACCGATCCATAGCGATAAAATGTCTATAATATCGCTGCTTATACAGTTCATATTTTTGGTATAAACCATCTGTTTTACAGGCTTGCCCGAAAGCGACACTTACTGACAAAATCAATAAAAATACTCCTAAGAGCGCAATATTTATTTTTGTTTGCATGACCAAAGATACAAAAATGAGCCCACTCTAAAAAGGCAATAAGCATTTTGTTTGGAGATTCCACAAAATTTCACTCTGTAGGCTCCTTATTTCATCAATGGTTTTGACTGGTTTTAGTTGAACGATTGAGTCCACTCCGAAAAGCCAATGTCCTTTTTTATTTGGAGATTTCGCAAAATCATATTCTGTGAGACTCAATTTTTAGGCTGGTTTCAGTTGAACGATTGCACAATTGAACCAAATAAAATTTCGCTCCATTCCTTAGTTAGGGACTACAACGATTTTTCGGAGTAAGCTCAAAAATTATTTATTGCAAGGATAATTCGTGATTTTTTATCGCAGAGGCAATTCATAATTTGCCACACTAAATTTAATTAAAAAACGCGGCTCTACTTTGCACCATTTCCATGCTATTGGCTGCGTATTGGGCAGCATCCACATAATAAGCATAGTCAATACTACGATAAAAAAAGAAAAACTCCAACGTAGCCTGCCACGCTTCCGTATGCTCCCAACCTTCTAATGCACAATCAACTGACCACTATCGGAAATAAACACTCTATTTTCGTCATAGTTACAGTTAGTAATATCTAATTTACTAGTCCCATTTATTATTATATCGGTATTGTTCATTTCACAATCAAAAGCAAAAGCACTACTGTTATTTTTTACAGCAAACTCACTATTGATAGGGTCTTCAGGATCATCACTGCCAACAAGACAATTATGAATAGTTAGTTTAGAATTATCGTTTACGTGAAATAATTGCCCAAAAACATGGCTATCATAAATTGTCAATTCAGCATTATCAACTAGCAGTATTTCTAAAAATTTTGTTTTGTATTTATTTCCACTTTTTTGCCCATGAATTGTTAACTTATCATTTCCAACAAGATAGAGATTCATAAAATACACTTCTGTATTAATTATTTTTATGGTAGAGCCGAACTCCGTTATAGTAAAATCTGTTACTAATCCTGAAGGGTTTATTAAATTCAAAGTGGTATCAGTAGTCCCATCAGACCACAGAGCTAAGGTAACATCCCAAGAATTCTGGATTATAATATCAGTATTGGGCTTTACATCTACTTGCCATCCTTGAGCGATTGAGTTTGTCATATCTAATTTCCATCCTCCATTTAACGAATTATCAATAGAAAAGTCCACATGTTCGTATGATTTTGGAAATTCTAATGGCATGTCAGTACTAAAAAAAAACTGCATATTAGGGTATATTTCGCAATTATCAATAGTCGCAGCTCCGTGATTGTCCATCCTTAGCTCTTCAATCAAAGAATTTAAACCAACAAGAGAACAATTATCAAACAATTTTACGGCTGAATGATTTCTCAAGAAGGAATCTGCTACATCTATGGATGCATTACCTCGCAATTCAAACTCCCACATTTTATTGAAAGATTTAAGCGTTGAATTATTTTTAATAATAATCTTAGCATTGTCTTCTAAATAAATACCGTATTGTAAATCTTCAATTAAATCAAAGTTTAAAGTTGCGCCATCAATAACTAAGGTCGTATTACTTCCTATATTTATACTTCCAGAGACATCATTAATGTCAGAATTAATGATGTATGTTTTATCATCATACAAGTCAATATCAGAATTTATACTCGTTATAACATTCTCAACAGTAGGTGCTGTTGGCTTATCATCGTTGCATGCCATAAATATCAATGTCAAAATCAGTAGTATGTATTTCATTTTGTTTTTTTTATATTGTTTGACCAAAAACTTACCTTTTGAAGGCTACGCTCTAACGGGCGCAATCGGGTTTAGTTCCCCTAAAATAATAAAAAGAAGAAGGGAAAACATTAATTTGGGGTGAAACTAAAAAATTAAGTTCCCCCCTTCTTCTGCAAAGATATTAAAAAAAGAATTTAAAAAACCTAATTTCTTCACAAGATTGGTTATTTCTTTTATACGAAGGACATTTAGATAAATTAGAGCGATTGCTCTATAAAAATTCATGAATCCATATTAGATGGGAGCGTTGTTTTTCAACTAGTAACGTTTTTCCGAAAGGAAGCGAAACTGGCACTCCTAAAGGCCTAAAGTAGTCTGTCCCACCCAAAACGCCACTATTTGCATCTTACATACGTCATCTTAAAAATGAGTAACTATTTAGGCAGGGCAGATTTTTGCCACAAAATGCCTATTTTCTACCTAAAAATAGGACCTAAACAGTTACAAAAATGATACGTTATGAAAAAGCAAATCTTACTACTAATTTTTTCCTTTTGCGCAAGTTTTCTGTATGCGCAGTCAAGTCTATGGGGTAATATCTGGGACAAGGAGAGCACACCCTTTGCTTTCGCTAAAGTTACTTATGAGAGCCGAGGTGGTTTTTTAATTCATACTACCGCAGATGCCGATGGGTATTATAGAATAGCCTTAGACGCTGGAACTTATGATGTGACTTTTTCTGCAGTCGGCTACAAAGATTTTCGAGTGGATAGCCTAGTTGTTGGATTGCACGATGATATTAAGTTGGATGCGATTTTGTTGGATGATGATAGTAATAATGAAGTCGTTTTAATCTCTAGAATATCCCCTACCGATAAAAAAAATATATCCATAGATGGTCAAACTTTTAACCCTAAATTGGTGCCACCACCACCGCCTCCACCACGAAAATATGCAAGCAGAAAAATAATAGCTTCTCATGACGCCAAAGCCCTTCCCGCAAGTACTATGTCGGACGAACCTAGTACGATAAAAAGTATTTCAGATGTCAGCGAGACCGATGATGTCAAGCTTGAGGAGACTGTGGTCGCGACGGGTCTGGCTTGCCGGTCTGCAAATGCTCGGTTTACTCCAGGCACGCTGACCGCAGGAGAGATCAATGATTTTAGTAAATGGAATTTATGGGACGACAAGAATCAACGCAACCTGACTTCCTTTCGGACCCAGTGGTGGATTTATCCTTCTAAACGATTTTCCGTCATCGTGCAAAATCAAGAAGGCTTTGCAGTAGTCGATCAAGAAGTGATTTTAATGAATAGCCTACAAGAAAAAATTTGGGTCGCTCGCACAGATAATCTTGGACGTGCCGAACTATGGGCAAATATGTTTGATGAAAAACACTGGGGAAATGGGCACTTCTCTATCTTAGTAAAAACAGATAAAAAGACTTATACTTTGAGCGATGCAACTCTTTTTAAAGATGGAGTTAATCACTTGAAAATCAACAAGATGTGTGACATGTCAGATGTAGTGGACGTTGCTTTTGTGGTGGATGCTACAGGGTCTATGGATGATGAAATTCACTTTTTGAAGGCAGAATTAAAAGATGTGATTGAGCGGGTACAAGAAGAACATGAAGCTTTAGAAATTCGATTAAGTAGCGTATTTTATCGTGACCAAGGAGAAGATTACTTGACAAAAAAGTCTGATTTTTCAAGCGATGTATCAAAGACAGTTTCTTTTATTCGAAATCAATATGCTAGCGGTGGCGGCGATGAACCAGAAGCCGTTGAAGCTGCTTTAGAAGTGGCGATAGATAGTTTGGATTGGAGTAATCATGCCCGAACCAAATTATTATTTTTGGTCTTGGATGCGCCCCCACATACACACGGTGACGTTTTGAGTAAGCTGAATAAAATCATCATCAATGCCGCCAAGAAAGGAATTAGAATTATCCCGATTACAGGGAGTGGTATTGATAAAAATACAGAATATTTGATGCGGTGTTTGTCTTTAAGCACCAATGGGACTTATGTATTTTTGACGGATCATAGTGGAGTCGGCAACTCACATATAAAACCAACAACAGATAGTTATAATGTGGAGACGCTGAATGATTTATTGGTTAGGTTGTTTGATGAGTTTACGACAGTAGTTTCTTGCGAGAAAAAAGTAGAAAAAAGAAATTTGAAGCGAATCGTACACATGAATGGCTGGGTAAAGTCCGACAATTCTAATAAAGAATTTAGTTGCAAATTGTATCCTAATCCTACGCATGGTCGATTAAATATTAAAATTAAAGGAGACCCCAAAATATTATTTCTAACGGATGCGTCTGGGCGTGTTTTAGAGCGTTATAATGCCGAAGGGCGGCGCAAACTTAAAGTCGATTTGTCTGCTTATCCCGCTGGAACTTATCAGATAACTTATTGGGGAGACAATAAACAACCAGTAAGTGGCCAGGTCGTTTTAGTTCAGGACTGAATACTGCGCTTTCGGCAACCCAATCTTTCCGTGTATCATTTTCAGACTCCAATGGATTTTGAAGCAACAAACGTCAATTGATTTCCTAGATTTATTTCCCGATACAAAAATTTCGGAAAATAGAATCCAACAAATCATCACTTGAGATTGTGCCAGCCACTTCGCCAATATGGTGAATAGTGGTCCGAATATCAAGCGCAATCAAATCCCCCGACAGACCGACATCCAAGCCTTCTTTGACGGTAGCTAGGCTTAACAAGGCATTTTGCAAGGCTTCCAAATGCCGAACATTAGAAATAATTGGTGCCGAAGGATCAATATTTGTCGAAGCGATCATATCGTAAAGGCCGTTTTTAATCGTCGTTGTATCAGGATTGGCTTTCGCCGAAATGCAAAGCACCGGATAAGAGTCAGACTGGTAGATATTATTTTTACTTTCGACCAAGTCCATCTTATTGGCAATCAGCAAAATGGAACTGTTTTTTTGCGCAAGCATCTCAACATCCTGCGCCACTTCTTTTGCCGAAAGGCGTGCCGCATCAAAAATATAAACGATGATACTCGACTTCGCCACTTCCGCAAATGTCCGCTCTATCCCAATGGCTTCGATGGTGTCCGTGGCCTCCCGAATGCCCGCTGTGTCAATCAGCCGAAATTCTACTCCATTGATGTTTAAAACTTCCTGAATCGTGTCACGAGTCGTGCCCGGAATGTCGCTCACAATGGCACGTTCTTCTTGGAGTAAGGCATTGAGCAAGGTGGATTTTCCTGCATTCGGACGACCGACAATGACCGTGTGGACTCCTTTTTTGATGGCATTACCCAACTGAAAAGAATCCAATAACCCTTTGATTTTCAAGGTAGTATCTTCGAGCAATGCCAATAATTGCTGACGATCCGCAAATTCTACATCTTCTTCGCCAAAGTCCAATTCTAACTCTATCAGGCTAGCAAATTCAATTAATTTTTTGCGCAAGCGATCCATCTCTTCTGAGACGCCACCTTTGAGTTGATTGATGGCCATGGCGTGAGCAGCCCGATTTTGAGACGCAATCAAATCTGCGACTGCTTCGGCTTGCGCCAAATCCATTTTACCATTGAGAAAAGTGCGCATGGTAAACTCTCCAGGTTGGGCGAGTCGCGCCCCCGATTGAATTATGGCATCCAAGACTTGCGTCAAAATATAAGCCGAGCCATGACAAGAAATTTCTACAATATCTTCCCCGGTATAAGATTTTGGAGCCCTAAAAAGACTCACCAAAACTTCATCCAAAAAATCTCCTTGGGGAGAAAAAAGACGTCCAAAATGAATCGTGTTTGCTGCCTGCTTTCGCAAATTTTTCCCTTTAAAAAGGTCATCGACAATATCAATGGAATTGGGCCCCGAAAGGCGGATAATACCGATAGCACCTTCCCCAGTGGGCGTGGAAAGGGCGGTGATGGTGTCGTTTTGTGGATGCATGGGGCAAAGATAGGCAAAATGTTGGGATTGAGTGAATCGCTAAGCATATGGAAACGCTAAGATCGAAATAATACAGAAAGATTCGTGAGTCCCCAGACCGCATACCCGCCTTTTCACAAAATACGATGTAACTTCAAAATAACAGAAAACATGTCCACAAAATTAAACCGAAATTAAAAAAAATAGCACAAATCACCGTCTTTGTTTGATTTTTATTATAATACCCATTTTAACACTATTTAAGAAAATTTTAACACCCCATCCCTTATATTCACTTTACATTTGCTTTTAATATTAACCAGTAAATTCGCATCATGACAAAATCACTATTAATTTTTCTATTATTCTTATTTCTAAACTTCGCATCCTTTGCACAGATTCAACAATACGACATAACGAAGTACGTCTCTCCTATTCAAAAATACCACACCCTAGGCACCCAGCTTAATTTAAATGGCCGTAAACGTGACAACCCATTTGCGGGAAATGACACTCACCTTTTCTCCTCGCTTAATGCAAACTACACTCAATATAAAAGAACACCCAAACACCAAAGCAGTATTGACGGTCGTTTCAACCTACAATATGCTATCAAAAAAGAAAAAGCCACTCCCTCCAACCCCTTAAATCAACATACAAATACCTACCTATCAAAAGGAGCGATGCTAAACACCAATAATCAATTTTTTATCCGCTCTAAAAGATTCATTGAACTAGATTTGTTCGCAGATTTACACTTTGCAAGCTACAAAGACCAAAGCCCCAAGAAGACTCCTGATATCCTAAGCCATAATGATATAAATATCAGTTTCCATCTACCCATTTTATTTGGATTTGGGCGTATTAATAATATCACAGAGAATTGGCGTGCCGCCCGAATGCTAACAGAATTTCAAAAAACTAATAGCTTAACCCATGAACCTAAAGAACAAGAAATCAATGACTTATCGGAAGTATTCACGCAAAGAAGATATACAAGATTATTTGATTATCGTGAAAAAAATAAGGCTGACTTAAAAAAAATCCACCAAAACTTAATCGAAAACAACCTAATTTCACAAGCCGATATTGACTACTTTTCTACACTGGCCGACATGTGGTATTATGGAGCAAATGCAGTCAGGCTATCTGGATTTTCTATGGCAATTGGCATCGAGCCACAATTCAACAAAAAACAACACAAAGACTTAGCCCCCAACAAAACGGCCAAAGAAACAAGCTTTCTATCAGGCTATTTAACCCTAAAAACCATCTATGAAAAACCCATAAATTCTAAATTTCAATTCTCACTAAATTCTAATATTAAATTTGGACAAATTTATTATCGTGCTCCCTACCAATCCTTATTTCGTAAGCTCGGCAACCATATAGACCCCTTTTTGAAACTGGCGTTAGGCTACTACCCCACTACACGAACCTACCTATCCACAAGCATTTCTTCTCATGCTAGCACCGATCGCCGTTCCGTTTATGCAGAGTGGCAGACCAGCCTTTACTACTATCTCTCCCCACAAACTAGACTAACCGCAACCACCTATTTTAGGAAGACCCGAGAAGCCCCTTTTAACGCTATTAGCCAATCCCTTAACAATCATCAGGCCTTAGAAAATTATCAGACTTCTTTAACCATCAAAATATTGCACAACTTTCTATAATGCTTCACTCAGCCCTTCCAGTAGCTCCCACCCCCGCTCTGTGTCCTTCACTAGTACTTCTAAAAAATAGAGTAATTATTTAGGTATCCCTATTTTTAGACAGAAAATAGGCATTTTTGTGTATGTTGAAGCTATTTTTTTTAGCGTAGCACCGCTACGTGATAAAAAAACAGCAAAAACAGGCGCAAAAAGGGCATTTTTTGGCAAAAATTGGCGGGTAGCTATACAGTTACAAAATAGGAAAGAAATCTATTTAACCCGATACTGCACCTGTAATCCTTTCAAAAAATTGCGTAAAAACTGGTCTTTACAGACTCGATACTGCTTTTGGGTAAACTTCCGAAAGAAAGCGGAAATCTCATGCTTACTAAACTGTAAATCAACCAATTGCATCACATCCATGATATCTTCATCCTTCATTTCCAAAGCAATCTTTAGCTTTCGCAAAATGATGTTGTTATTCAGTTGATTTTCGGGACGTGGAGCTGGCCCTGGCCTTTTGCCCCGCCTGTCTGCGATAAAACCATTCAGAAAAATGGCTAGGGTTCGATCTTCTAATTTTTGGTAATCAGGATCTTCTTCTTTTTTTAACCAGTCGCTAACTTGCGCCCTAGTTACGGGCAAATCACCCAAACCGAATAGCTCTATCATCTTATCATCACTAAAGTTAAAGGTATAGCGCAAGCGGCGAAGAATGTCGTTATTGGTCATCGATAGATTGTTTGCTACAAAAGTACGGCATTTTTCCCATTTTATTCAATGATTAACTTCTTTATTCCTATCTTATCAGCTTTTACTATTTCTACATAATAAACTCCTTTTTTTAGCCCTCTTAAATCAAGAATATTTGATTTTTGCGAAAGCACCAAAACACCTAATTGATTAAAAATATATACGCTACAACCACTAAATTCCTGATCACCCACAAAAGAAACAATAGCCTGATCAGATGCTGGATTTGGAAACACATCCAACAATCCTGTTTTATACTCTATTGCCCCTACTAAACATTTGGCATTAACATCGCCTATACTATTACAGCCAGGCATATTATTTTCAAACTTAAAGGATGTGCCAGGAATCGCAAGAGTCTGACAAACCGAAGCTATAGAGCATTCTGAAAGTAATGGATTTCCATAAATCTGAATATGCTCGGAAGAAACAGTTGGGTGTATTGATGTAGGAGCAATATTCCTAATACCTGAAATATCAGTCAATTTTTCATTATTGGCGATCACTATCCCTCCATCAATTTCTCGCAAGCTATCAAGCCCATTTAAGTTCTCCATTTCATTAGAAAACAAGGCTAAATTCCCTCCAATTTTTTGTAAATACTCTAAACCATGTAGGGTTTTAGGTCCAACAACCTTATGGAGATATAAATCACCGCCCATCTTCTTTAAATGACTCAACCCTTCAAATGACTCAAGACTAAAATTATTCAAGACAGAAAAACCTCCACCTATTGAATCTAAATTTTGAAGCCCCACCATAGAACTAACACCTGTATTGACTAAACGCCCCCCCCCCGACATATTTCAACCCTTGCAAGCCATCTAAAGAATCTAAAGAACCAACAAATTCAATCAGCAAATTTCCTTCAATAGACACTATCGATGATAAACCCTGTAAATTGGTAAGGTACAGACCCAAATCTGCAGCTTGGTTGTTAACTATTACATCTCCTTCAATGATACTACATCCTGGATAGTTAATTGGGAAACTATCAACATCTGCCTGCACATGGAACATTATTCCATCTGGCAAACAAGACTGAGAGACAGACCATTGAACTGATATTACAACAAAAATTAATACTTTTAGGATTTGTTTACTACTTTTCATAATGATTCTCATTAATATTCTTCATCAATACGACACCAAATATCGCAAGTAACAAAGAATGTCGTTATTCTTACAATGCAAAAGTACGAATAAAATACACGCAAATAGCATAATTTTTGCACTAATGATTTCACCTTGAATCTTGGGGACTACGACTGGACAAAAACCTGCTATTGGTATGAGAGTTGCTACCGCTTTACTCTTTTTTTTACTTTTGCTTTCGCAAAATGCCCACAGCGCTAGCGGCGCTAATGACGACACATGTCGTATCACCAATCCAATATGTACACACGGTGACCCACCAGGATCCAGTTTTCAAAATTTAGAAATAAGACGTGAAAAAATCACCCTAAATATTACTGCAGCTCCAACCATAGAAATACCTAATGTCTATAATTACGCCGATTCCGTCATTGCCTTTAGCTCAGAATGGACAGCAAGTGCCTGGAGCCACAAGCAAGTATTAGGTCATTTCAACACTTATCCGTGCTATGAAGACATTACCACAGCTTAAACAATATGGGCATCCAGATTTTTAATCGATGGGGCAATTTAGTCTTTGCAGAAAGCCCATATACCAACCCTAATGCACATCTTGCTAGCCTATTCATCAGGAACAAATTACAAGCTGTTGGAGCGCATCTATAAAGAACAGTATGAAGAAATAGAAGAAGGAAGCAATGGAATGGCACCAATCAAAGCGGAGCCAACCTACCTAACGGCACCTACTACTATATCTTAACCATTAATCGTGCAGAAGGAAACATCATTAAAGGCGATGTATTGTTGGTTCGATAGTATCAATGATCATTGCGAAAAAAATATTCTTCAAAAAACACCCATTTACCAATAAATAGGAATAAATTTACCGCCTGATTCAAAAAATCAGGCTCGGAGAGCCCAACCAGCTCGCCCACTATCTTTTTGCAAAATAAACCAAATAGAACCATGCAAAAATTTCCTATATCGGACCATTTCGCCGCAAGGCACATGGACACCAACCCAGCCCCGCAAAAAAACATGCTCCAACTTGTTGGCGCTCAGACCTTTGAAGAGCTAATCACCCAAACCATCCCAGATAATATCCGCGTCAAAAAAGAGCTACGCCTACCCCACCCACTATCTGAATTTGAGTATCTCAAAGCCATAAAAAAGGTCGCTAACAAAAATATCGTTGCCCGCTCCTATATCGGCATGGGCTATTATGGCACCAATACGCCCAGTGTCATCTTGCGAAATATCCTAGAAAATCCTGGGTGGTACACGCCTTATACACCTTATCAAGCGGAGATTTCGCAAGGTCGATTGGAAGCCCTGTTGAACTTTCAGACCATGGTCAATAGCTTAACAGGCCTTCCCATTGCCAACGCTTCGCTTTTGGATGAAGGTACTTCGGCCGCGGAAGCAATGAACATGTTCTACCACTCCAAAAACAAAAGAGCCAAAGGAGATGATGTCGCTAATATCTTTTTGGTATCGAACGAAGTGTTGCCCCAAACCATAGACGTACTCAAAACTCGTGCTTTGCCTAGAGGCATTGAGATTATTGTCCTTGCGGAAAAAGAAATGAAATTTACGGACAAAGTATTTGGAGCCCTTTTTCAATATCCTGGAAAGACAGGCAACATCAATGACAACCTACCGAAGCTTGCGCAAAAAGCAAAAGATGCCAATGTATTTGTCACTGTAGCCGCCGATCTACTTTCTTTGGCACTATTAACCCCACCAGGAGAATGGGGTGCCGATGCCGTCATCGGGACTACTCAAAGAATGGGTGTCCCCTTTGGATTTGGCGGCCCACATGCTGCCTATTTTGCCACCACAGAAAAATTTAAACGACTTTTGCCAGGACGAATTATTGGAGTATCAAAAGACGTCAACGGTAATCGAGCACTTCGCATGGCGCTCCAAACCCGAGAACAACATATCCGCCGCGAAAAAGCAACGTCTAACATTTGCACGGCTCAAGCTCTACTCGCTTCCATGGCTGGAATGTATGCCGTCTATCACGGTGCGGATGGACTAAAAGCCATTGCCAACCGTATCCACCAAATGACCAGAGCACTAAACTTGGGGCTCAAAGCATTGGATTATAACCAAACCAATCGTTACTTTTTTGACACGCTGCATATTGAAGCAGACAGCAAGTTGATTACCCTTGTCAAAAAATTGGCGAAAGCACAAAAAATCAATTTTTTCTACTCCAAAAAAACCATCCAAATTAGCTTGGACGAAACCGTTTTAGACAACGACATCCAAGACATATTGGATATTTTTGCGAAAGCTAAAAAGAAGTCCTACTCACTAAAAAAAGCCCGAAAAGGTGACGCACTACCCAACAAACTGACAAGAAGCAGCGAGTTTCTTCAGCATCCTACTTTTAACAAACACCGCACCGAAACAAAAATGATGCGCTACCTTAAGTCATTGGAAAACAAAGACTTATCCCTAACGCACTCGATGGTTTCGCTAGGCTCTTGTACCATGAAATTAAATGCTGCTACGGAAATGTTGCCTGTCACTTGGCCAAAATTTGCCAATATTCATCCTTTTGCGCCAGCCTACCAAACCAAGGGCTATCAGCAATTAATCCAAGAGCTGGGCGATTATCTTTGTGAGATTACGGGACTCGAAGCTTGCTCCTTCCAACCCAACTCTGGGGCGCAAGGAGAATTTGCAGGACTCATGACCATCAGAGCCTATCACCACGACCGTAACGATGACCAAAGAAATGTAATTTTAATTCCGTCTTCTGCTCATGGCACCAATCCGGCAAGTGCCATCATGGCAGGTATGAAAGTAGTCGTTATTGCTTGCGATGACAATGGGAATGTAGATGTGACTGATTTGCGCAAGCAGGCAAAAGAACATAAAAACACTCTTGCAGGATTGATGATTACTTATCCTTCTACACATGGCGTTTTTGAGACAGCTATCAAAGAAATGGTTCAGATTATCCACCAAAATGGCGGTTTGGTTTATTTCGACGGAGCGAATATGAACGCTCAAGTTGGATATACCAATCCGGGAGCCATCGGCGCCGATGTTTGCCATCTGAATCTGCATAAGACTTTTGCAATACCACATGGTGGCGGCGGCCCTGGAGTCGGGCCCATTTGCGTAAATAAAAAACTAGTGCCCTATCTCCCCGGTCACGCCATCATAAAAACAGGAGGCAAAAAGGCCATCACTGCGGTCTCTTCTGCACCCTATGGCAGCGCTGGCGTACTCGTAGTTTCTCATGCATATATCAGCATGCTTGGTACAGAAGGTCTAAAACTTGCCACCGACTATGCCATTCTGAATGCCAACTACATCAAAGCACGATTAGAAAAGGAATTTTCTGTTCTTTATGTCGGTTCTACGGGGCGGGTCGCTCACGAATTAATCATTGACTTACGTCCGATGAAAGCCATTGTCAGCGCAGAAGATGTAGCTAAACGTTTGATGGACTATGGTTTTCATGCGCCGACCCTTTCTTTTCCCGTTGCCGGAACGATTATGATCGAACCCACCGAAAGCGAAAGCCAAGAAGAGCTAGACCGTTTTTGTGATGCCTTGCTAGCTATCAAAAAAGAAATTGACGAAATCGCACGCGGTGATTACCCCGCTGACAATAATGTTTTACACAATGCACCGCATACCCAACAATTGGTTTTGTCCGATAATTGGGAGATGCCATACACCCGAGAAAAAGCTGTATTCCCGCTCACTTGGCTCAAGACCGAAAATAAATTTTGGGTAAGCGTAAGGCGTATTGACCAAGCTGGCGGAGATAGAAATTTAGTTTGTACTTGTCCGCCTATGGATGAGTACTTAGAAAAAAAGAGTACTTAGGAGTACTTACGAGTTGCTACCGCAGCGGCATTCGATGCTTTCGCATCTCAATATCGCTTTGCGTCTCTACTCTGCGTGACTAACGCTCCATGTAACGGGCGGTAGCACAACTCGTAAGTACTTTTTTAAGGACTTAAAGTTTTGTTAAACAATGGATTTTGAGTACATTTTATTGAAATAATCTGTTAATTAGTACCAATTTACTAATCAAAATGGTCTGATTTTGAAAGCACTTTATTTTTTTGTTTTATTTCTATCGGGGAGTATTGGGCTTTTAGCGCAAGACTTTGAAGAGTTACCTGGCGAGAATGCCATCTATTTTGATGATATTAAGTCTATTGAATTTAGGGTACTGCTGAATGATGACCATGCAGATCCTACCGCTCAAATAGGCGCACTCAATGAAGAAATTGCCCAATTGAGAAGCCTAGGAAAAGTAGAAGACAATCCAGACAAACAAGAAGCAATCCTAGACAACATCGCCACCAAGGAGCGGACATTAAATAGCGTATATAACGACAAATCAGAAAGAGATAAGTGGAACTTACGATTTGCAGCCCCATTATCGGCTCTACCCATCATCAACTTGAATTCGGAGCAAGCTATCTATTATGCTTTTGATGATTTGAATGAAAACCCAACTGGTTATTCTTATACGGTCATTCCCTTTAGCTGGGACTGGGCAGCTCCTTTGGATTTGGCTTCTAGCGAATATCTAAATGGCTTTTCGAGCAGCGAAATACGAGATTATGTCTATCCTGAGCTGACGGTCACCAATTATACCGCTTATCGCTTTCATTTTCCAAACAACGAGATAAGCCCTGCAATATCAGGCAATTACCTATTAGTTGTTTATGAAACCAACTCCGAAGAAGTAGCATTCACGAGAAGGATTTTTGTGGCAAGTCAAGAATTTCCTTTTGTGGATGACGTCCGCAATAATTCTTTTGATAGGGATTCTTTGCAGAATATAAACTTTACCATCAGCTATCCAGAAAAGTACAATAAGCTGGCTCCTGACCGAGATGTCAAAGTAGTAGTGATTCAAAATGGTCGTTTTGATAACGCCATCATCAGAGAAAAGCCTGCTTTGGCCATGAACGGGCGATTGCGCTATGGCTATCAGGATAAAATGGGCTTTCAACCCGGTAAAGAGTTTAGGTACATCATGATGCAAACATTGAATTATGCCCAAGTCGGCACCCAACTCCTCAACCAAAATAAAGACAATTATGAAGTCTATCTTGCTCCACAGGAAGAAAGGGTCTATCATCCGAATTTCTTTTATCGTGACCTAAATGGTAAATTTGTGACCATGAATGGCGTTCAGAATGAAGAACCTGGAGATGCAGATTATGCGCATGTGTATTTTACCTATTACCGTGATGATCCGTATTATCAAGCAGATTTATATGTTGTGGGTCAGTTTACGGACTGGCAATTTAAAGATGAATATCGGCTTTCGTATAACAATCGTAAAGGACACTATGAAGGCGAAGCCTTCCTAAAACAAGGGTATTATGACTATTATTATGCCTTAAAAAAGAAGGGCTCGAACAGACTCAATATCGACCAAACGGAAGGGCACACCTTCCAGACAAGCAATGAATATACTATTTTGGTCTATTATACGACTCCTAATGGTCGATTTGAAAAACTGGTAGCGACTCGGACTCTTTCTGTTAATTATTGGTAGCTGGTATCGCGGACGTCGACCCCTAAGGGCACCACCACGTTCATTCGTCTTAAAATCTAGTGTATTTATATAAATGTCAGGGCAATGTGTGATATTATTGGTAGTATTGTGGTAAAAAATCGCAATGACCAAAATATCCGCCCTTCTAGTCCTCCTATTTTTTGGCGTAAGCCTGAATGCCCAAGAAACTTGGACACTAGAGCAATGTATCGATCAGGCGCTGGCGAATAGCCTAAATATGAAGCAAAGTGAGCTGACGATTGCCCAAAAATCCATTTTATTGAAGCAATCTAAAGCGGCTCGTCTTCCAAATTTGACTGGTAGCGTTTCTTTCTTTGAGCAATTTGGACGTACTATTGACCCTACGACAAACACATTCGCGAATAAAAAGATTGGCTCGAGTCAATTTAGTCTCTCGTCAGGCGTATTACTTTTTAATGCTGGACGCATCAATAATACCATTGCGCAAGCCAAGCTCAATTTGGAAGCAGCCAAACAAGATGCTAAAAATGACGGCAATGACCTATCGCTCAATGTGGCGCTGATTTATCTTCAGATATTATTTGCCGAAGACCAAGTTAAAAACGCAAAAAACAACCTGAAAAATGCTCAAGAACAACTAAAGAGAACACAAATGCTGATACAGGCGGGAAGCCTTGCGGCAAATGAATCACTGACCTTTGAAGCTCAAGTGGCTACGAAAGAACAATTGCTCATCCAATCACAAAACACACTCGACAATGCGTATCTACAACTAAAACAATGGCTTCGATTGGATACAGAAGATGATATAAAAATAGTTAGACCTGCTATAGCAATTAATGATTCTAATACCGATTTTCTTAATACGGAACTAGTTTATCAGCAAGCTTTAAGCACACAACCCAGTATCCAAGCAGGCAATATACGGTTAAAAAGTAGTGAGTTAGGCGAGAAGATCGCCAAGTCACAACTCTATCCATCACTCAACCTAAGCGGCTCATTATCAAGTAATTACTCGACGCTTTCGCGAAAGCTAAATGGTACTGATATTAAGGTTTTCCCGCAACAAGTAAAAATTAATGGCACAGCGGCGGTCTTAGAAATCCCACAAGCTGTCCCTAATTTCACGGACAACCCTTTTGGCAGTCAAATAAATGAAAACTTTGGAGAAGCCATCGGCTTGAGACTGAGTATTCCTATTTATCAAAATGGTCGCACTTCGGCGTCCATACAACAAGCAAAAATCGGCGTATTACAAACCAAACTAATGAATGAGCAAGTTAAACAAAATTTAAAGAGCAATATCCAAAAGGCCATAGCAGATGCAAAATCGGCAAAGCAACAGTATTTGGCGGCACAAAAATCAGCCAAAGCGACACAAGCTGTCTATCAAAACACACAACAAAAACATGATATTGGTGCAGCCAGTTCTTTTGAGCTTACTACTGCAAAAAACAATGCCGATGTAGCCAAAACACAAATTACGAGTGCAAAGTATGATTATCTTTTTAAGTTAAAAGTCATAGACTATTATCAAGGAAAGAAAATTCACTTTTAAGCTCAAATTAAAACAACCAAAATGTCAAATACGAAAAACAGAAATCTTTACATCCTTCTCGGTGCGGTGACAATTATTGCCTTGATTGGCATCGTCTTGGGTAGAAAACGCGAAAAAGGGATCAGCGTCTATACAACTAAAGTAGAAAAGCGAGACATTCAGGAAACGGTCTTAGCATCTGGTAAGATTTATCCCAAAACAGAAGTAAAAATAAGCTCTGATGTCTCTGGAGAAATTGTTGAATTATATGTAACAGAAGGAGACACCATAAAAGCAGGTCAATTATTGGTAAGAATCAATCCCGATGCCTACGCTTCGGCGGTAGAGCGTGGGCGCGCCAATGTAAATTCTGCGAAAGCTCAAGAAGCCAATTCACGAGCTCAAGCGGAAGGGGCTAAGGCTCGAAAAATCCAAGCGGAAGCTCAATTGGAACAAATAGTTGCCCAACTAAACAATACCCAATCAATCAATGAAAGGAATAAGAGCTTACTCAAAAATGGGGTCATTTCGCAAGCTGACTTTGACGCTTCGGAATCCGCCTATCTTTCCGCGGTCGCTAATAAAAAGTCCGCAGAAGCATCCGTTGCTGCTGCTACGGCATCTTATAATTCATCTTTAGAAAGCATCAAGGCAGCTGGCTTTAATATTAGTAATGCCGTTGCTGGATTGAAAGAAATGAACACTAGCCTTCAACGAACGTCTATTTTTGCTCCCATGCCAGGTATCCTGTCCAAACTAAGTGTTGAAAGAGGAGAACGAGTAGTAGGCACGATGCAAATGGCTGGTACAGAAATGATGCGTATCTCCGATTTTTCGGTGATGGAATCCCAAGTAGATGTAAGCGAAACCAATGTCTTACAAGTAAATATTGGCAATAAAGCAATTATTGAAATAGATGCTTATCCTGACCGAAAATTTACAGGAAAAGTAACAGAGATAGGCAATTCTGCAAGCAACCTAAATGCAATTCAGGTCAACGCTGACCAAGTGACCAATTTTACTGTTAAAATTATTGTTGACCCATCATCCTACCAGGACTTAATCAGACCAGGGCTACCTTTTCCATTGCGCCCAGGCATGTCTTCGAGTGTAGAGATATTCACCAAAGAGTCTAATGATATTTTAGCAATACCCATACAGTCTGTCACGACACGTGAGAAAGAAGACGATAACGGAACGTCAAGTAATGATGAAAAAATCGAAGTAGTTGTATTCAAAATATCCGGAGATACAACTATCCAACAGGTAGTCAAGACTGGCATTCAGGATGATGAATATATTGAAATAATCGCTGGGCTACAAGAAGGCGATGAAGTCGTCAAAGGCCCCTACAACACCATTGTTCGCAAATTAGAAAGTGGCTCAAAAATAAAAATTAAGGACGAAAAGAAAAAAAGAAAGGATAAGGATTAAAGGTGTAAGGTGTAAAAAAAAGGTCAAGGCTAGTAGCCTTGACCTTTTTTTTTACCTTCTATCTAAAAGTTTTGTTAATTCTATGGTATAAAACTTATCACCGTTGATTACTAAGGCATAATAATTAGCGGCCGCTAATTTGCGTGCATCTATTTTTATTAAGTTCCCATCATATTCAATAGGCACATCCATTCTTTGGCCGATTTCATTATACACAATTAAAGCATCAACGCCTCCTGTTGTATTCATAACGATAGTCACATCATCAAAAAATGGATTTGGATAAACCACAGCGACTTCCATACCACACTCTGACTCAATCATATCAATTGGACTATACTCGTAGTCGCCTTCTTGGTCAACCACTTTGACTCGGTAGTACACTTTTCCATTTGGAGCAATAGGATCAAAGTATTTATAAAATTCATTTTCAGAGGAAGCATCAACGGTGGTAATTGGCAAAAACAATATCCCATCATAACTTCTTTCCACGACAAAATAGTCCGCATTCAAATACTTTGTTTCAACAACCCAACTTACTTGCGTCTCACAATCCTGCACATCAGCTGTAAAAATTTTCCAAATATTATCTAATACTGATTTTTCACAAACCGCTTTGGTAAATTTTGTATGGTTATAAAAGTCCGTAAACCCGATTCGTGTCAGCTCACTAGCATCAGTCATCGTGTACCCTTCAGTCAAAGTACCTTCACCCGTTTCTTGGCTACATTCGACACGAAAATAATCCCAAGTTGTGCTAGACATATCACCACCAAGTGTATTGGGTGCTTCACCTGCATATTGAGTCACAAACTGCTCTGTGCTAGCACTATACTTCGTTCCTTCCGTCTCTTTGTTATGTTGCAAATCAAGCTCCACGTAAGAGCCACCATCCACGTCTTCAACAATAGTCCATTCTCTTCTCACCCCTTCTTCGGACGTAGGAAAATCCGTCACTTCATGATCGACCTTTACCGAAAATCCATCTTCAAGCCCATTATTAATTAATTTTGCGGGAGTATAATCATTATTATCGCCTGTACCTTCTTCATATCCAACAGGGAAAATAAATTCACCTTCTAGACCATTCTTTTTTAGCACTCCGTCACTATTGGTTACGAAGTAACGATTTTCTGAATAATCAATAATATTGGCATCTTTTCCTATTATCACATCTCCATCCCCCAAAACAATATGTCCATCATCGACATTTAATTTCAAACTTTTGCCAACCACCAAATCATAATTAGCGTGAGCATCATTCTGCCAATCCAAATCTGTCCCATCATAAGACAGGGGCATCAAGACCAAGTTATTTTCATTTTCAAAGACAATATCGCAATCAATATTCACATAACTCCCGTCTAATACCGTAGGTTTTTCACCCATTGGAAAAATAGCACCATTCGGGTTTTTTAGGACGATTCTTCCATCACCATGAACTTTAGCATCAGGATGAATATAAACCTGTTCACTGTAAATTATCCAATCTCCATCAATCGTAATATCTGCTTGCCCACCTATCCATAGCTGCTGTGTATGAACAATATTTGCCCCATCTCGAATATTAGAAACAAAATTGATGGTTGACGCTGACTGCCCAAAAGCAACCATCGTCAACATCATCAAGCTCCATAGTATGTTTAGTTTTCTCATTGTATGCTTTTTTATCATGGCATCTTCTCCATGTCTTTCGACGAATAATTACTCCTGAACGCTCCCAATACTGGCTTCCAAAATCATGCTATTTTTTGGTAAAGATTTGAGATCAAAAGCCCATTCAATATCACAACGACTCATCACCCTATCTTTATCAACAGATTGAATTTCTACTTCAAATCCAACTTTAGACTTACTAACCAAATTAATATAAACCGGATCTCCATTCGCAAGAATAGTTTTACTAGTTGACAAATTTACAGAGTAATTTTGCATCTCTTCCGCATTTTTAAATTGGACAACATAAGAACCTGTAGCAAGTTTAAGCACTTTAAAACTAGTGGAATTCGAAAACTCGACTTGTCCACCTGCTTTCACAGTCGCATTAATTACGCCAAACTCCTGTTGATTTATTCGCTTACGCAAAATATCATTCTCAGTTTTTAATTCTTTTACAGCATTGACTAAAACTGCGGTAATTTGCGGATAATTTAAAGCCTTGTACCCATCATCAGTCTCAGACACCAACTCTGGCAAAATCTTCTCTACATCTTGAGCAATAAAACCAATATCATGCCTTCCATCATCCTTCCAGTCAAAATATTTACCATCTAATGCCAATACTTTATCTAAAGAGTTCTTAATTGTAGTAATATTTTTCTTCAATCTAAAATCTGATGCTTGGACTTTTACATTCCCACTAGCATCTTTCACCAACCATTGCGAACCACTACCCGCTGGAATATCTCTAACACGCAGCTTCCCGTTAACATCCAAATCAACAGTTGGGGCATCTGTATTAATTCCTACTCGTGCCGTATTGGTTAAATTCATCACATTCTTTCTCTTGTCCCAACCGCTTTGAGTATTTGTAAAAAACACGATATTATAGTCAGACCCCAAAACCAACTTTTCATCTCCTGGTGTAAAGTTAGGCTGTGCAGCCCACGCAAACTCTCCTCCTCCAAGAATAGTATTTCCGCCAGCACCAAGGACTGTTGAATTACCCCATTGGTGCTCTTCAAACTTCATCCAAGGGAAAGTATAATTGGGGCCACGTGAACGCAATTGTCCTGAATGAGCAATATTACCTTGAACGTCTAATTTTTCAGATGGAGTTGGTGTTCCTACACCTACTTCACCAGAAGATATTATTCTCATCGCTTCTTCCGCATTTTGATAACCAGTAGCAGTCCCTACATCAAAGACCAATCCTCCACTAGTCGATATACTATTTCTAAAGTGTAATGAATTGTGCATTTGCTCAATGGCAGATTCTTCAATACCACCATCTTGCTTAAAAACAATCAAAGGATTATCATCTTCATTATCATCATCCGTATCTGCTTCTATAATTAATTTGGCATCCCCATTGGCCCCGCTACTTATGTGGAGTTTTCCGAAAGGAGTTATGGTTCCAATGCCGACATTACCTGACACGGCTGAATACTGGTCATTACCCGTTCGTGTCCAATCTCCATCTTCTCCTACATCTAGCCAAGATGCACCGTCAAAACGATAGATCTTATCATCATCTGTATTGTACATCAAAACTCCCTTTACAGGCGTAATGGCATTCATTTCAGCGGTAGTCCCCTTTAGAAGCTCTAGTAAAGATTCAGCATCAATTTGAGCAAACAAACCAATACTCCACCCAAAAGCTATAACAATTAATAGAATTTTTTTCATTTTTACAAATTTGCGGAAGCTGAACTAATAATCTGCACATCTCCTTCCTTTAGTATTGTTCCATTACCAACATGCATTGAATCCACTCGAAACGATTGATAATAATTACTACCAGTAGTTCCTCTAAATCTCAAATAAATATGCTTATCACTTCCCACGTATTGCGTCATGGTAAATTCTGGGCTCCCAGCGTTTACAGTTGCAGTTTCAAGCAAAGAACTCGTAGCAGAATAGCAATACCCCACCCAAGTTAAATCAATCACCTTTCCAGAACGATATCGATAACCTGTCACATGAATACGATACATTTTTGCATCTGCATCAACCTTATAGGGAAGCTTAATATGAATATAATTATTATCTTGGCTACTCGTAAAAAAAGAAGCAATCCCATGTGAAACGGCACAACTACCGTGTGCTGAATAATTTCCAAACATAGAAACTTTTTTACCTTCAATTAACACACCGTCAACATCCAATTCACTTTTTGGTATCGTCGTATTCACCCCGACTTTACCATCTGGTTTAATAATCATTCTTTGATTACCGTTAGTTACAAAACCAATTTCATCATCATTAGTTATACCATTTTGTCCACCCAGAGTAATTAATGTTGGAGCATTTCCTCGTTGATCCCCTTCTATCGCTCTTGCATAGACCCACGGCGTTGCAACAAACCCTGCATTATTCAGATTACTATTTGCTTGAAAGGCGCCTTGTCCAGCGAGTACATTATTAACATTATTGCTCCCAATAACTGCAGCACCATCCACATCAAGCTTTTGATCCGGTATATTTGTTCCTATTCCAACCTTATCACGAAAGAATGAAACCCCATTATTAGCATAAATTGCAAAATTATTACTTGAACCATTCTTTACATCAACATAAAGGCCATAGTTTTTAACGCCATCTCTCATATAAAATCTTGCACCGTAATTATTCGGCAAACTAGCATGCCCAGTTGATGTAACGTTAATATTATAAATCGCATTTGAAGGTTCTGACTCGTATTTCTTAGAGTTAATATTAAGTCCATATATCACCTTAGGTGTATAACCTGTCCGCCCATACAATCTCATTGTAGTGCCATAAATGCCATCAGGGCTAGATTTGTAGGCACTCACACTAATACTTTGTCCAAACTGGTTTTTATTTGCACCATAAACTGCGATATTAGTTCCATAAATATTATCGACTTCCCCAATACCATCCACACTTTTCGATGCGACAATGTTATGCCCATAAATAGTACCAACATTACCAGTCCCTTGCGTCTTAGAAGCCCGAGTATATTCACCAAAAATCGACTTCGTCCCTCCATCACTTCGACCATAAGCTACAGAATAGTTAGCATAAATCGAGCTATTAGAATTAGCAATAGTCGAAAAATTATAAACATAGCTATAACTTCCAGTAACAGACCTAAAATTATAAGCCCCCTTTTCAATTCGAGCGTAATTCCGTTGACCATAATAGTCCATTGTACCACCTGTCGTCATTCCTTTTACCAAATTTTCCATCCCGACAGTTGCATAAGTATTTGATATTGACCCCGTTCGAGTAATGCGATTAGACAAATTCACATAAGTCATGTCTCCCAAGTCCTTCGTCCCGCGATCCACAAAAACAAAGGCCCCATTGGTTGGATTATTTCCAAATCCAAAGCCACCATTTCCACCCCCAGTCGTTTCATTCATAGTGAAAAAATTATGGGGCAAACTTCCAACAGACATACTCAACTGCCCACTATTGGACTGATACATCCTAAAGGCTTTTGCCAAATCAGCACTATAAGAATTATTTAAAATTCTAAAAGCCCAAGGCCCCTGGTCATCTGTTTGGACATCCAACATACTACCACTAAAGGCATTATCCGAAATTGATAAACGCGAACCAGAAGCATTAGCACCTACATTTATCGTCTCAGAAGCATGCATGGTTCCGGTTACATCTAGCTTTACGGAAGGCGTTGGATTACCTATCCCTACATTTCCGGAAACGGCAGAATACTGATCATTTCCTGATATCGTCCAATCTGTATCGGGAGCTAACCCACTCAAGTCAATCGTTCCTCCATCTGACAAAGTTACAACATGAGTAACGGGATCATAACTCAATGCTTGTAGCTCATTAGAAGCGTCTCCATCAGCATCTGCTGCAACGACCCAATTCGTTCCATCAAATTGATAAATTTTATCATTATCAGTAATATAGACTAGCGTCCCTTTTTCAGCTGTCACACCACTAATATCCGCCAACGTAGCCTTCTGTAAAACAAAGGAATAAGCAGCATCAAATTGTGCATTTAGTGACAGCACAGCAAGCATAAAACCTAGTATTAAAGTAAATATTCTCATCAGGGGAAAGTATGTTTAGAAATTAAAAATTGTGAACATAAACTCAGAGTCGTAATCTATTCGATCACCCGCTCCATTATCATTATCACCTACATTCACCCTAAACCCTGTAGTCGTTTGATTATAGTAGGTGATACCTGGATCATCATTACCAGAACCAGCCCGATCAGGCATCGTTAACTGAATAATATAATTAGCATCTGGCATTGCTGTGGTAAAAGTAACTTGGTAGTCGCCTTTATTAATTCTTGAAACAGTAGCTCCTTTGATTTTAATCGCTGTTCCATTAGCTGCCACTTTACCCATTGCTTTCATAGGACTTTCGTAAAAAGCGCCACCATCAGAGCCAGCAGTGATCTCATTCCCTGCATCTGCACTCACCACCTTTACAATGGACGAAATGTCTCTCCAATCTGTACTAACACTCGTAGAAGTTAACACTTGCCCACCGGCTCCTTTATCTCCATCCTTATCTTCAAAAGCACCGTCTAGTCTCATATTTCCAGCAACTTGTAATTTCTCATCTGGTGTAGTTGTACCAATACCCACATTACCATTTCTTGCTACGGTGAATTGGTCATCAGAATTACCAACATTAAACAAGCCTGTCACATCAAACTCTCTAACACCATAACCAGCAGGGACAGAACCCGCTGTCCACTCAGCGGCTGTCCAACCGCTTGTTTGTTGGTTATCTACGATTGAGAAGTTAACATCTCCTGTACGTGCACAGTACACTTCAAGGTATTGAGTATCATATGTTCCTTTATCAATAACTCTTACTTTAGTAAAAGTAGGTTTAAAATAATAATTATGATCTATCATCGTAAAGGCCATATTCTTTTCATCATTATAGGATATCCCTACTCTAAATGTCAAGGTAGAATGACCGCCACCACTTATTACATCTCTAAGTGTGAACTGCGCATTTGCACGTTTAGAGCCATTACTGACTGCGATTCGATACCAGTTACCTGCTGTAACACTAGACTCGATTACTTCAGGCGCATCATCAACCCAATCTGTACCAGTAGCTGTAGATTTTAATATCTGCCCAACGGTACCAGGGTCTCCATCCTTGTCTTCAAAAGCACCATCTAGTCTCATATTTCCAGCGACATGTAGCTTTTCATCTGGCGTATTCGTGCCTATTCCAAAGTTACCATTTCCTTTTAGCACTGCTTGATTCCACGAACCATTTTCCATTGCTGAAAATATTAAGTCCGTTGTTCTGGTGGCATGATCATGCTCAACATACCTTGCACTAATCGCTGCAGTTTCAACAAAATCTGATCCACCAGCACCAGTGGTTTTATCTCTAAAAGAGATAATAGATTTATTCCCATTAGTTGTATTTCTATTCTCAAGAGCAATAGTCGTCAACCCACCAGAATAATCTTGAGAGATATGAAATAATCTTTTAGGATTATTGGTTCCAATCCCCACATTACCATTAGCCAATATTCTCATACGCTCGACTGGTGCCGTATCAGCATCATCCTTTGTCGAGAAATATAGCCCACCGCTATCATTATTTTCTGAATCTCCACCAATGCGGGCATAGTCGCTTATTGTATTTTGGCCAAACTGAATCCAAAGCCCTTCACTTGCGCCCCCCCCTAAGTCTATCAACCTTAATCCTTCTTGCAGAGAAGATATATTTGTAGGAGAAATTTCCAATGCTGCATTTGGCGTAGCAGTTCCTATCCCCAATCGCTTATTTACGCTATCCCAGAAGAGGTTTGCATTATCTTCAGTTGGCTCTGTATCTGCTCCTGCAAAAAACACAGACCCAGGGGTCCCCGTATGGGACAAGCCACTCAAGTCAACCGTTTGCGTATTGCCATCTTCTAAGGTGATCGTCAAAACATTCGTCGCTGCATCCAAACTGAACGCCGTGATCTGTTGATCATCTGTATTATCTAGGTAGTTCGACAAATCTACTGTACCACCATCTTCCAAGGTTAGAATATTGGTTGCGGCGTCTAGGCTTAGTTGCTGATCGTCTGTACTTGCGCCAGCTATATCAACTGTCTTCGTACCACCATCTTCTAACGTAATTGTTAGAATTGTACCGGCCAAACTGAACGCCGTGATCTGTTGATCAT
>CAMZKG010000027.1 GCA_947311105.1 uncultured Saprospiraceae bacterium | reverse complement strand
CGCTAAACCGCTAAACCCGCTAAACCGCTAAACCGCTAAACCCGCTAAGCCGCTAAACCGCTAAACCCGCTATACCGCTAAACCGCTAAACCGCTAAACCCGCTAAACCGCTAAACCCGCTAAACCGCTAAGCCCGCTAAACCCGCTAAACCCGCTACTCACATTTCTCAAGATCAGCCTTAATTTTCTTTGGAGTCACAAATTTTCCTTCATTCCCCCAAGCATTATTGATAAAATTAATCAAATTAGTGATGGCAATGTCGTCCAAAATGTCATTAGCAGGCATTTGCTGCATATCATAGATCACATTATTGACCGTAATAGTAGTGTCCAAACCAAATCGGATGATACAGGCTAAATCATCTTGATGCTTTACGAGATAATCCGATTGGCGGATGGGCGGAATTAACCCTTGCAACCCATTGCCATCTTCATTGTGGCAAACGGCGCAATGTTTATTATAGATTTTCATCCCTTTTCCGTAAGGATTGCTGTCGCAAGAACCCAAAAGAAAAAATAGGCTAGCCAATAACCAATATTTTAGCTTATTTTTCATCCAATAATTTTTGGATATCCTTCATGAAGCGGTTGACATCGTTGGCATCGGTACCATCACAAAATGAACGAATGTGGCGGTTTTTGTCCACTAGAATAAACCGACCGCTGTGGTCATAGCCACCCGGAGAATTGGGGTCTTCAATCGCAATGCTAAAATAGTCATCCGCAATTCCATAAATCTCATCTTTGTCACCCGTAATGAAATGCCATTTATCCGTTTTTACCCCTAGTTTGGAAGCATATTTTTTTAGGACAGGGACGGAATCGTACTTCGTGTCGATACTATGGGCAAGCAGGACAATTCCATCATTGTTCTCAAACTTTTTGTAAATCCGAAACATCTGCGCCGTCGTCTTTGGACAGATAGTCGGGCAGGAAGTAAAGAAGAAGTCAACCACGTATGCTTTTCCTGCAAAGGTCTCATTATCAACCACTTGGCTGTCTTGGTCGATGAAAGAAAAATCAGGTATAGTGTGCGGAATACTGTCTCCATCGACAAAGGTCGGTCGCCCCAATACAGGCAACGGCTCATTGTTGTCATTGGAGCCACAAGAAAGGAGAAATAGCGCAAATAAGACAACCAAAAAACTACTTCTTGTCAATAATTGCTTTGGTTGCTTCGGCATGTTGCATGGCGTGGTAAATTCGGTCACTGACATTGATAATGGATTTTTTTTGTTCTTTTAAGAACTGTTGATATTGGTCTGATTCTTTGTCTAGTCCTTGTGATTTTTCGGCCCAATCGTGCATCCAAGTTTGCATCAAATCTTCAGATTCTTCTAATTCGCCAATAGAATAGTTGATTTTGGCGATTTTTATGGAGTCTTCGGTGGCAGATATTTTGGTCTGCAGCTCTCTTTTAAGTCGGTTTACTTCACCCATTTTGGGCATCACGGCATCATGTATGGCCATGATTTCTTTATAGCCATCAACCTTATTCTCTTTTGGGGAGTCACATCCTTGCGGAAAAACAAGAGCAAAGGCGATAAGGAATAGAAAGTAAAGAACTTTTTTCATTGTCGTTGATTTAATCGTCAGAATAAGGCGGTTGAATTTTTTTGCGAGATTCCTTGAGCGAAGCTTTTAGTCTCTTTTTTCGCTTGATTTCATCCTTGATGGCTTTGGGTATTTTGGTCTTTTTGCGTTTTTTGGGTACGACAAGCCCTTTTTGTATCAAGTCAAGCAGTTTCTCTTGGGTATCTTGCTTGTTTTTGAGTTGAGACCTTGTGCGCTGCGAAGTTATGCAAATTTCTCCTAATGCGCTGATTTCTTTCTTTAGGTTTGCTAAAAGTAGCGTTTTTTCTTCTTCCGTTAAGCCTTTTGACGCAAGTACACTCCAACAAGCAAGTACTTTGGTATTGACCTTGTTGACGTGCTGGCCACCCTTGCCCGAGCTGGTCGAAAAGCGGTATTTTATTTCCGAAAGGATGGTTGCTGGTTGCATGATTCAATAATTGCAGCGATATAACAATTTGGAATTAGGATTAGTTCTACGTTGGCAACGGGCTGAAGCCCATTGTACTGATTATCAGGATTATTGGCAACGGGCTGAAGCCCATTGTACTGATTAAGCCAGCACAAAAAAGCTTCGCTTTTCCTATATCTTACTAATAAATTGGCAAGGCCCTAAAATCAACCAACCACAAATAATACTATTTTGGGATATTTAGCCTAAATTTGCCAAAGAATTGCTTTTCGGTCATCCATTTTTGATAAAATCATTTGCTATGAAAATAACTTTTTATGGTCACGCCTGTTTTGGGATAGAAGTTGCAGGCAAACACTTGCTCTTTGACCCCTTTATTACGGGCAATGAATTGGCGAAAGACGTTGATATAGAGACCATTCCGGCGGATTATATCCTTTTGTCGCATGGACACGAAGACCATGTGCTCGATGCCGAAGTGATTGCCAAGCGGACAGGTGCCAAGATTGTCGCTACTTTTGAAATAGTGACTTGGTATGGTGCAAAAGGAATTGACGGACATCCAATGAATATTGGCGGCGCTTGGACATTTCCTTTCGGAAAAGTAAAAATGGTCAATGCGATTCACTCCAGTGTCTTGCCTGATGGGACGTATGGGGGCAATCCAGGGGGATTTGTGGTGGAGACTGCCGAAGGTAATTTTTATTATGCGGGGGATACGGCGCTGACTATCGATATGAAGATGATACCGATAACCTGTGCGCCCTTGGATTTTGCGATTTTGCCGATAGGGGATAATTTTACGATGGGTTTGGAAGATGCAGCGATAGCAGCGGATTGGGTTGAAGCCAAAAATGTCATCGCGGGGCATTATGATACTTTTGGATACATTGTGGTTGATAAGGACGAAGCACGCAAGGCTTTCGCCAAAAGAAGCCAAAAATTGACCTTCCTGAATATTGGAGCGTCTATTGATGTGAAGGATTTATAAAATAAAAGAATGGGAAAAGTTATAGCAATTGCTAATCAAAAAGGGGGGGTAGGAAAAACCACGACCGCCATTAATCTTGCTGCTTCGGTCGCACTTTTAGAAAAAAAAGTGCTCATCATTGATGCCGATCCACAAGCCAATGCTTCGACGGGCATCGGTGTGGCTGATTGCGAAGAAATGGCAGGGACTTACGAGTGCTTGGTCGATGGCATGAATCCGGTGGACACCATTGTCGAAACCGAAACACCTAATTTGTACTTGATTCCGTCATCCATTGACTTGGTGGGAGCCGAGATAGAATTGGCGAATGTGCCTGAGCGTGAGCGAGTTATGCAGAAGTTTGTCGCTAAGGTTAAGGATCAATTTGATTATATTTTTATTGATTGTTTGCCGTCTTTGGGGTTGATTACTATCAATGCCTTGACGGCCGCAGACTCTGTTTTGATTCCTGCCCAATGTGAGATTTACTCCTTCGAAGGGCTCAAAAAACTAAAGAATACCATCACTTTGGTACAAGAAAATTTGAATGCTAATTTGGAGATTGAAGGCATCGTCTTGTCGATGTATGATGCACGTTTGCGACTGGCTAATATTGTCGTGGATGAAGTGCGTTCTCATTCGGAAGACTTTGTTTTTGAGACGATTATTCATCGTAATTCTAAGGTTGCCGAAGCGCCTACATTGAAGCAACCCGTCATCATGTACGATGCTTCCAGCAAAGGTGCCACTAATTTTTTGAACCTAGCCAAAGAATTCATTCTGAAAAATAACGACACGATTTAACACAACATAATGGCAAAAAAAGTAAAAAAAGATTTAGGAAAAGGGATTCGGGCGCTTTTGGGGGACGATAAAAGCGCCGTCAAGCGCCCTACCAAAAAATCATCTAATCCTGCTACTTCGGTGCAAGAGATTCTCCTTTCGGAAATAGAAGCTAATCCCTATCAACCTAGAAAAGATTTTAGGGAAGAAGACTTGGAAGAATTGGTGCAGTCCATCAAAACTTATGGCATCATTCAGCCCATTACTTTGCGGCGGCTTGCGCCAAATAAATACCAAATTATCTCTGGCGAACGTCGTTTTCGAGCTTCCAAAATCGTGGGATTGAAGGAAGTGCCTGCGTATTTGCGGACGGCCGACGACCAGTTGATGCTTGAAATGGCTTTGGTCGAAAATATCCAAAGAGCGGATTTGAATGCCCTAGAAGTCGCCATCTCCTACCAACGTTTGATTGATGAATGCGGGTTGACTCACGAGAATCTAGCAGATAGAGTCGGCAAAAAAAGAAGTAGTATCACGAACTACTTGCGCCTACAAAAACTCCCACCCCAAATCAAGCAAGGGCTAAAAGATAAAAAAATATCGATGGGACATGCTCGGGAGCTTTTGGGGATTGATGATATTGCTGTCCAATTGTCCGTATATGGGGAGATTTTGAGCAAGGAGTTGTCCGTCAGAGCCACCGAACAATTAGTCCGCTCCTTCAAAAATCCTGTGGTCAAAAATGCAAAGCCTACTCCTACTGCTTTGCCGCTGGAATATCGACAGGTGAAAGAAAATTTAGAAAGTAAACTCGAAACCAAAGTCAACTTGAAAGTGGACAAAAAGGGGAAAGGGGCAATTTCGATTCCTTTTGCAAATACGAAGGACTTAAATCGTATATTGGACATTCTTGATTCGTAATTGGCTGTAATTCAACTAGTTATTATTTTTTTGCGCAAGCAATTTTCTTTAAGTCTCAAAATGTATAGCATGAGAAAAATAATTTGGGTCATTGTTTTAATGGTTTTGGGCGCAAGCCTATTTGCTCAAAAAAGCAAGATGACTCCCAAGCAACTCATCGAGCTAGGCCGAGTAGGTGGTATGGGCATTGATGAAGGAAAGGTCGTCTTTAGTGTGTCAAAATTTAGTTTTGATACCAAAAAGAAAGTCCAAAAAATCTATGAAGTAAGTATCAACGGCGGCAAACCACACGAGATTACCAAACCGAATCTCGTTGATAAACATTTGTCGCCAGACGGGAAATATAAAATTGTCATCAAGGACGTAAAGCTATTAAAAATAAAGGGTAAGGATTATTATCCGGAATTGGCAAAGTCCAATATGATGGTTATTGATGAGCTCAATTATCGGCATTGGGACACTTGGGAAGATGGTGCTTACAGCCATGTGATGTACGTTTCCACGAATCCAAAAGACACCGTGCCGATCGACATCATGAAAGGGGAGCGGTATGATTGTCCCCAAAAACCTTTTGGTGGGGCGGAAGATTACCTATGGGCTCCCGATAGCAAAAGTATCTTGTATGTCGCCAAAAAAGAAGTGGGTACGGCTTATGCGTTGAGTACCAATTCGGATATTTTTCAGTATGATTTGACCACTCAAAAGACCACCAATCTAACCGCATCTAACAAAGGTTATGATACTTCTCCTGCTTTTTCCCGCAAGGGGCAACTCGGTTGGTTGCAGATGAAACGCAATGGCTATGAGTCGGATAAAAATGACATCATCGTAAGATTTGGCAAAAAAGATGTCAATTTGACCGCGGCTTGGGATGGCACCATCAATGGTTTTTTGTGGTCGGATGATGGACAAAAAATATTTTTTGTGGCACCTGTTTTGGGAACCGTTCAATTATTTGAAGTGGAAGTGCCTTCTTCTGCTTTCGCAAAAATTAAAATGCCCCGACAAATCACCGATGGGCAGTTTGATGTCAATGGTATGGTCGGACAATCAGGCCATAAAATGGCGGTGAGTCGCCGCGATATGAATCATGCAGCAGAAATTTATTCCGTAGATATTGCATCGGGGCACATGCGTGCATTGAGCCATGTCAATGATACCGTATATGCCAAAATTAATATGCCTTTGGTCGAAAAACGTATGACCACAACGACGGACGGAAAAGAAATGTTATCATGGGTGATTTATCCGCCAGATTTTGATCCACATAAAAAATATCCAACTATTTTGTACTTGCAGGGCGGACCACAAGGGGCGTTGAGTCAGTTTTATTCTTTTCGTTGGAATTTTCAATTGATGGCTTCTCTAGGTTACATCATTATTGCGCCCAATCGTCGGGGAATGCCTGGTTATGGGGTCGCCTGGAATGAGCAAATAAGCAAAGATTATGGCGGACAAAATATGAAAGATTATCTTTCCGCCATTGATGACCTTTCTGATGAGCCTTATGTGGATAAGAGCCGAATTGGGGCGATAGGGGCGAGTTATGGCGGGTATTCTGCTTTCTATTTGGCAGGGCATCACGAAGGACGTTTTAAGACTTTTATTTCGCATGACGGGATTTTTGATTGGCGGAGCATGTATGGTACCACTGAAGAAGTCTTTTTCCCTAATTGGGACTTGGGGGGCGCTTATTGGGATAAAAATAACATCGCCGCCCAAAAGGCTTATCATGATTTTAACCCCGCCAAGTATGTGGCTAAGTGGGATACGCCTATTTTGATTATCCAAGGGGGGCGGGATTATCGAGTACCTATTGGGCAAGGGCTGGCAGCTTTTCAAGCGGCTCAGTTGCGGGGGATTAAGAGCCGTTTGCTTTTCTTTCCTGAAGAAAACCATTGGGTGCTGAATTATGAAAATAGCTTGATCTGGCATCGGGAGTTTGCTCGGTGGCTGCGGGAGACTTTGTAGGGGGGCTTTTTTTTTCTCTTTTTTCTTTTTTTTTTGTGGGGACCCCCAAACTGCGTTTGGGGTAAAACAAGGGAACCCCTACGGGGTTTTATGTTTTGGCTTGTGGCTTTTTTTTTGGGTTTACTTTTTTGGTTTTTTGGTTTTTTCTTTTTTTTCTTGGCTTTTTCTTTTTTTTGTGGGGACCCCAAACTTCGTTTGGGGTAAAACAGGGGAACCCCTACGGGGTTTTTTGTCTTGGCTTGTGGTTTTTTTTGGCTTTTTAATCTAGGTATTTTTCGTCGAAGTCGATTTCGTGTTCTTTTAGGAGGCGCTTTAGTTCATCTAGGGATGGTTCTTTTTTGTGGTGATTTTCTTGGTTTTGGACGTATCGGATTAGGTTGGGAAGGGCTTCTCGCGAATAGGTGAAGGCGCTGTAGCCTATTTGCCATTCCGTAAAATCTGGGAATAGGTTTTCGTCATGGATGAAGTGGTTGCTGGCTTGTTTTAATTCTTTGATTAAGGAGGCTAGTGCCACACTTGGATGTAGAAAAAAGATAAAATGGGTGTGGTCTTCTATGCCGCCAACTTCATGTAGTATGCAGCGACGTCGGTCAAATACACCCCAGAAAAAACCATATAGATTTTCTCTGTTTTCCTTTAGAAGCACGGGACGACGCCGCTTGGGGCTGAACACAACTTGGTATAGTATTTCAGTATAGGTTGCCATGATTTTTGGTTTTGATAGCTTGCGCAAAATACCAAAAATTAAGCATTTAGGGAAATTTATTGACTGAGTTGTCAATATAACAATACAAATACTAAAGGTAAAAGGAAAAGAGCAAAAGGAAAAGGGCTTCCAATAACGACCAATTAAAATTTCTTTTTACTTGACATTAAAGTACCGCTACACCCGTTACACCTGATACACCGCTACACCGCTACACAGTTTTTGCTTGGCAAGGTTTCTCAAACCGGGCACCGCAAATTTTCATTTTGTTTCTTTTTATGAAACCCTTCCATAGGTTTCCCTTTCTTAAGGGTAACCGTATGGTAACAAAATAAAAATTTGCTCATAGTTGTGAGTCGGGCATGTTGAACGAGTGGTCTTGCAAATTAATTTGCAAGAAGTAGAGACGAGCGCAGCGAGTATCGCCGTAGAGCCAGTTCATGAATTTAGGCAAGGTTTAAGAAACCCCTAATTTTGATCTATCTGCTTCGTGTTTTAATCTTTTATGCTTTAGTTTGTGTAGGTTTCTCAAACCGAACACAGCGCAAAGGTTTAAGAAACCCCAGTTTTAATCTGCTGGCTTCGTATTTTTATCTTTCATGCTTTGGCTAGTCAAGGTTTCTCAAACCAAGAACAAAATTCTTGGCACCGCAAATTTTCATTTTGTTTCTTTTTATGAAACCCTTCCATAGGTTTCCCTTTCTTAAGGGTAACCGTATGGTAACAAAATAAAAATT
>CAMZKG010000026.1 GCA_947311105.1 uncultured Saprospiraceae bacterium | reverse complement strand
TTTGCCTTCGGCTTCATTTTGTGCTTCGCACGTTCAACTTGCCTTTGGCGTTTATTTTGCCTTCGGCTTCATTTTGTGCTTCGCACGTTCAACTTGCCTTTGGCGTTTATTTTGCCTTCGGCTTCATTTTGTGCTTCGCACGTTGATTGCCTTTGGCGTTCAAGGAGGGTAACTGCTTAGATTCCGTAATTATTACCATAATTTGGGGGCTAAGCAGTTACCACGATCCTTTGGTAAAAGTCATTGGTCAGGTTTTGACAACCACCCAATACAAGACTCTCCTAAACGCTAAGCATATCGCTGTCACCGCACTAGATGCTCCGCTCTTTCCCTTTGACTACAATCCTAGTATCAGTCACACATCACACCAACTACCAATGTATAGCCACCACTTAAAACGGCTTGGTACCATTCTGTTCCGTAGCTGCTTCTTTTACTTTGCGCCCACCTGTCACCATGAATTCGCTGATAACGATTTCGGCATACTCACGGGTAGTTCCATTTTTATCTTCGTAACTACCGTATTTTAATTTACCTTGCACGGCTAATTCGCTGCCTTTTTTGGCCGTTCTGCCCAAGCGTTCAGCTAGATTGCCCCAAACCACCAAACGATGCCACTGAGTTTCTTCGACCCACTCATCATTTTTCTTGTATCTTTCATTTGTTGCTAATGTGACACGAGCGACGTGGTTGCCGTTGTCAAACTTCTTTAATTCTACATCTGCACCTAAGTTGCCGATAAGGAGTACATGATTGCGTAAGTTGTTCATAATTCAATAGTTTTGAAAGTTAATAGATAGTGATTCGATTGCCGAACCAACGATTGGTGCAAAGATGGGGGCACCCGCTAGATTTATCCGTATAATAAACGTTTACTTGCGTTTGTATGCGTTTGTAAACGTTTGTAAACGGATATAGTGTTGAATTTATATAGGTTATACATCTTATTATTTGTTATTTATTGTGTCAGTATTTTGCGAAAGCAGAAGACTTATAATGCAAATCGTCCTGCTTCTTCCTTGTTTTGGGTGCTTTGGGATACTAAGATTTGGTTAATTTATAGGCATGCCACAGCACTTACACCATACCAGCAGGCATGCCTACTCGTTGGGTAATTTTTTGGCGCAAGACAATTAAGAAACCTTGAAACTAAACGTGTTTTTAAAGATTTGGAATTGGTAGATTTACAGACGTACCGTAAAGATATTTTTGAGATAAGCGATAACTTTTCGAAATCTCTTTTCCGTACCAAAAAGAGTATTTGGAGTTGGTGAAAAATCAAAAAAACGAGTTGGTTGCAGGGCAAGTTACCGACCCCGTAAAAAAGATTATACCCATTCTAGAAAAAGGGGAATCAAGCTCTGCCTTAATGAGAGAAAAATTGGAACATTGAAATGCCAAACGCATCATACACAAACCTTCAGATTCCTCAAAAACCTACCAAACCTAATTATTTAAAACACCTTCAATTTCTACATTATTCCGTATCTTGCAGCATCGATGATAATAAGCTATGGATTTTATGAAAGGGATAGAATGGAATCAATTATTCATGATGAACATATCACCATTACTCCAAAGAGTGCGCACTATTCATTTTTTTGCGATGAGAAGCAATTATAGGGATGCTGACGTACAATTTGGTGCATTTGATGAGTATTTATTGATGGGTTGAAGCACCGGCTAAAGCGCTGTATCCCAACAACCTTGGTCAATATAAGTGACTACAAAAAATGAAGAAAAACATCTTAATAATCAAGGAGTTAAGCGCGATTTATCCAGCATATTTGGTTTTACTCAGTCTTTTTCCGATACTAATAGGATATGTTATTGATATTGACTTAGTTGATAGTAGAGAAATTATTATTAATTTTATTTGGTTGCCCCTATTCACTATTCCGGTATTATTTTTTAGAAAAAGATTTATTTTTCAATTTGCCAATTTGTTTTATTTTATCGTAGGACTTATCCAAATTAGTCATTGGGTCATACTTAAAGGGCCTATCAGCTTAACAAGTATTTTGGTTATTTCTAATACAAATTATCAGGAAGCAATTGAGTTTTTTGATTTAAAGGCAACATCCGGATTATTGACTTTAATACCATTTATCTTTATTTATATCCTATCAACTCGACAAAAAACACCACATATAAATTCTCCATATAAATCATATTCCATACTACTTGTACTGTTATTGTCAACCATTTTTATCGCAGAAAATGCGGTTCATGGAAGATTAATCAGAAAAGGAATACCTCTGACTGCCAAAGTTGCTTTTTCCTTTTACGATAAAATAAATCTTTATAGAGAAGCCAGTAAAAAGAACACGCCAAACAAGATAGATGCCAAGCCATCTGTCCGCACGGATAGTCAAATTTTTGTTTTAATATTAGGGGAGTCGTGCAATAGAAATCATATGTCGCTGTATAGCTATAGCAGAGAAACGACCCCTAGATTAGATCGCAGAAAAAACATTATTGTATTTGACAATGTAGTCTCCCCTTAGTCAAACACCTTAAATAGTATTTTGACAATTCTTTCAGAATCTAATTTAGAAAATGATATCGAAATAACAAAAGGCATAGATTTAATAGATATTTTTCATGCCGCTCATTTTAAGACTTATTGGATTTCAAATCAATCGCCCATCGGTATATGGGACAATTGGGTAACCGTATTTGCGAACAAATCGGATAGCAAACAATTTGTTAATATTTCTAGCAATTCGTCATTTGAAGCGACATACACCACTTCATATGATTCAAAATTATTTAACCCGTTTTTAAAAATCTTAGAAGAACCCAATAAACGAAAATTTATCGTCATTCATTTAATGGGCAGTCATTCGTCTTACGCCAAAAGATATCCCACCAAATACGATATTTTTAAAGGTAATGATTCTAGAAGTCAGACTATTGCCAATTATGATAATTCTGTTTTGTACAATGATTTTATAGTTGATAGCTTACTAAAAACAATCGCAGGCATTTCTGCTAAAAACAATATTGCATCCTCCGCAATTTATCTATCAGATCATGGAGAGAATGTGTATGATGAGTTAAATAAAGTGGGACATGACTATGCTAAGACACTGCCAAAATCAAATGTTGAAATTCCTTTCATGGTATGGTTCTCGGACCATTTCATCCAACTATATCCAGAAAAAGTAAACGTAATTAAATCAAACAAGCACGCGCCCTTTGTTTCCGATGATTTATTTCATTCCATATTAGATTTAAACAATATTACTAGTTCGATTTTAAATAAAAAAAGAAGTAATTTTAGCCCCACATACAATGAGCAGCGCGAAAGGGTTTTAGAGGATAAAAAAAATTATGATGAGAAATAAAATGGTTGAGCGCTTTCCGAAAGGTCGTTGTAGTCTGTAGTTAAAGACGGGAGCAAAATTTTATTTTGTTCAATTGTACAATCGCTTAATCAATCTTGTCCCAATAACGTTAAGCAGGAGTACTGAAACACAAGTAATTTTTCGCAGAAAGACTAACTATTTGCCCGCTTTCGCCAAAAATTTGGCATTATTCTAATATATATGTATCTTGTGGGCACTTTATATGGACAAACCAATTCTTTTTTGATGGCTTTCGCTTGAAAATGTTGAAATGCCTTTACCATCCATTCCCGAACAAACCCAAATTGTCCGCCAAATAGAATCCCGTCTATCCGTATGCGACAAAGTAGAGCAAAGCATCGTGGAGAGTTTAGAAAAATCCAAAGCCGAAAAGATGAAAAACAAAATAGAAATATATAAAGGGGCAGACAGCCAAACAGAGGTTATGGTCGCCTTTGATAAAGATACCGTTTGGCTTACACAGGGTCAAATAGTTCAGCTGTTTGGTTCAAGTAAAGCGAATATAAGCGAGCATATCAAGCATATTTTCAAATCAGGCGAGTTGCTCAAAGATTCAACTGTTCGGAAATTCCGAACAGTTCGCCAAGAAGGCAAACGAACAGTATCAAAAGAGCTTGTACATTACAATCTTGATGTCATCATCTCAGTTGGTTACCGAGTCAATTCGGTGCAAGGCTCCCAATTCCGTATCTGGGCAACCCAGCGTCTAAAAGACTATCTTATCCAAGGCTACGCCATCAACAAAAAACGCCTTGCGGAAAAAGAGCAGGAAGTACAAGTGCTCAAAGGCGGCATCCAAATATTGAGCAAAGCCATCGAGCAGGCATCTTCCGAAGGAAATAGTGAGCTGTTTAGTCTTTTCAGCAAGGGCTTAGCATTGTTGGACGATTACGATCACGAAACACTTGACACCAAAGGCAAGAGCGACAACGTCATTTATCCAAGTGAAAAGGAGTATATGGAGATGATCCAAGAAATGTACAGCGATTTTGAATCAGACGTCTTTGCCCAACCCAAAGACGAGAGTTTTAGCAAAGCCGCTAATCTGCTGTACTTGATTGTAAAAAACCATAGCTTTGTAGATGGCAATAAACGGATTGCGGCAGCCTGTTTTCTCTATTTTTTATTTTTTAAATAAAAACAATCATCTTATCATCAACGGAAAAAAGATAATCAGTAACGAAGCACTGGCATCGTTGACCCTTTTTGTCGCTACCAGCAAACCCGAACAATCGCATATAGTTTACAACAAGTTTTCGGAGTAAGCTCAATAATTTATCGCTGCAAGACTAGTTTTTTGCCCACTTTCACAAAAAACTTGAATCTATTCTAGTAGATCCGTATCTTGCAGTCACTTTGTACGGATCAACCCTATGTCAATTCTTTTTTGAACTTTTTGTATCTTTACAATCCACAATGAGTAAATCAAACATCTTAGCCACCAAGACTCTTGCTTTCAATGACATACTTGGATATGAAAAATAACACTATGAAAATCTTTCTTTTTATCCTATTGATTTCTTGTTTTCAAACGCAAACATTTTCCCAAACGAATAACGATACGGAAGATGCTACTCCAATAGATAAACCAAGAGTTAGACTGGTAATTCTGAACACTACCGATGTGACAATTTCACAAAATCTCATAGATAGGGTTCGTGATATTGGAGAATATATTGAAAACTATTACGTATCAGAACTTACAACAAAAGGATATACCTTGGGTAATACCCACATGCTTGCACGAAACACAGATGGCGATATTTTAGTTTATTTAGCAACAAGCACTCAATCTTCATCCGATATCACCAATCTTACGGTTGCAGCTATTAACCTTGCAAAAACTACATATACAGATTTAACAGATCTTAACACTATTTGGGCCGTAGTACATTTTAAGAGTGGAGGGGGCTTTCGAGGAGGAGGAAAAGTGGATGGAGGGAGTATGCGATTTGAACTTAAAGATGCATCAGGTGCTATTGATTTTACTAGTAATATGGCACAGACCAATTACCATAGAGATATTTCATTAAAAGCTATTCATCATGAACTTGGGCATGCGCTTACACTATTGCACAATGGCCCTCTAAGAACTAATACTACTTTTAATACCCTGATGGGGCCAATAAACCAAGTTTATGAAAATACTGTAAACATTGCGCAAACTGCAGATATTCAATTATCGGATTATACTGCAGCTATTATAGCTTATCATCCAATTTTTAGAGATACAGCTTTTGATATTGCTCAATTAGCTGATAAAACTATGAGAATAGAGAAAATAATGGGAGATGATGATTTATTCACCGTAGATTGTACTACGGGAATAGCACACATTACAGGAAAAGTTACATCAAACTTACCATTTCACGCTGTGGTTATTAGACTGACATATGACAATCTAGGGTTAGGGGGCTATTGGAATAAATCCTTTGCTGTACCTCCTGATTCCAATGGAGTATTCGATTTAAAATTAATAGAAAGTAGCATAAATATTAGTCCTTCTCCACAGAATGATTTTCAATATGAAGTAATGGTTGCATTTGATAATGGTTTGAGTACTGGTGTTAATCAATTAGGTGTAAATGAATCAATTACTACAAGTAAGAATCGATATATTAGTGATTATTCATTTGATATTACCCCAAGCACCACTCAAAATATTACTCTAATGGATAGTACACTTTCTACAAACTATAGTGATGCCATATCATACCAATGGCTTGATTGCGACAATAATTACGAACCCATTTTAGGAGCAAATGCTCAAAGCTATACATTTGGTACAAATGGAAATTATGCTGTAAAAATTAGAACAATCACTGGATGCACGCATACATCAAACTGTTATAATACATCAACTGTTGGAGTCAATGATTATAACATTACTTCCGACCTATTAGATATTTACCCAAACCCAAGTAACGGAAACTTTTTTATTCAATCGATAAAAGATAAAATAAAATCTATAGAAATATATAGCATTTCAGGACAAATTATTCTTCAGAAAGAATTTAGAGAAGGAAAGAATATAGTACCGATTGAATTTTTAAGGGAAGGCTTGCACATACTACATCTAAAAACAGATAAAGAAACATACGAAACCAAAATATTCATTTATAAATAACATCATAAAGACTATACGTAATTAGGATAACATCCTAACGTTAAGGTTTTTTGGCATCAAATTGGGCATCCCCTACCCCATCTCCGTAGGAAACTGAAACATCTCCTGGCTAGCCCGTTTGGTATTGGGGAATAAATCCAAGTCAATACCTTGCGGCAAACTAGTCTCGCAATACCAACGCCCTATTTCTGGTTTTTCTTCTAAATGCTTGGCTTTGTCGTGCTCCGCTTCGGGCACTAGTACGGGGGCACGCAACCACCCTGGAGCAGATGGCACAATGGGTTGGGGCAGCTGCCAATTATTTTCCTTGGCAATGGACTGCCACAGTCTCCAATGATTTTGGCGATAATAGGCAAAATTTTCGGCTTGCTCCCATTGGATTTTGGCTAATACTGCCTGGGCGGGATAAATTTTGATGGTTTTGCTTTCGCTAAATGTCCACTTTTTCTCCCAACGTTTATTGCCATGCTTGATGTCCAAAAGTCCTTTATCAGGTATTTTTCGGTCTTCATAAAAATCAATGAAGGCTTCTATTATTTCATTTTGCGAAAGCGTCGAAGTGGGTGCTTCTGCTTGTATTTCTTTTACCCTTTCGGAAAAATCTCCATCACTTTTAATGGCAATCATCCCGCCTTGCATCGCATTAATGGGCATCATCGCATTAAAACTAAATATGGCTAAATCCCCAAAACTACCCAGTGGCTTATTATCAAATAATGCACCTGGCGCCTGCCGACAATCTTCAATCAACAACACATTATTGGTCTGACACAATGCCACAATTTCTTTCAAATAATTAGATGGAATCCCCAAATAATGGGGCAAAAATAATGCATTGGCTCCATCTTCAATAGTCGTAGTCAACTCTTCCAAAACTGGTCCAAAACTCTCCAATTCTATATCCAACCATTTGGTTTTCAATCCATTACGCTCTATCGCTTCGGATGCATTCTTATGGATAAAAGCGGGTGCAACCACGATGCTTCCTTCGGGCAACAAGCCAAATAAAACATCCAAAGGCTCTTGCCCAAAAGCATAAACGGCTTTTGCCGAAAGGTAGTTTTTGGCAAATTTCTCTAGCTCTTCGACAGCGTTTTGACTAGGAGGATTTTTTAACATTTTTTGCGCAAGCTTCCAATCCGTCTCATGAATAGACATCGTCCCAAACTTGGGCGTAGGTTCTTTTTCTTCTTGATTAAAAATCTTTTTTATCCAGTTTGCCATGTTATTGATTTTGGTATAGGCTTTATCGAATCGACAAATTTTCCTAACTTAGCCCCAAAGATAATAAAATGCCCACAAACCATTGGAAAGAAGCACTAAAACGGATTAGCTTGATGGGGCTAAATGCAACAGAAATTACTCCAGAATTAAAAACTTTTTTCAAAACACATGAGATCAAAGGCAATCCGCTCCAACAAGTATTGGCTGGCATCAGCTTATTGAGTTTACAGGAGCGGGCGCATTTCTCCTTTCGGAAAACGACAAAAAAGCCATCTCCTTTTTCAAAAGAACACCGATACATTTCCCAGTATCAATATGGTCAGCTTGCGCAAATATTAAATAAAGATTTTCAATGGGCGATGTATGAATTTATCACCATTATTCGTGCTCAAAAGCGGTTGGTTCCAGCGTTTTTAATTCCTGATTTGATAGACTATGGGCTTTCTGAAACGTGGTTTAAACCATGGATAGAAGAGCTCACTGGCTTACAAGGTGCTTGGGCGCTCAGCCATATCCCCGCATGGGAAAAAAGATATGGTCAAATCCAATCCGGTCATTGGCAAATTCCTAAATCTATCGAAAAAAAGGTTTTTCCGTTGCTCAATCTCAGGACGCCACTACCCAATCTAACCCATATCGTTCCTTATTTGGAATTTCCTTCGCCGCTATGGTCGTTGAAGTTTTCACAAAAAATACATGAATACATCCATAGCTGTATTAAGCTACCCAATATTGATATTCACACGCAGAGTGACATCGAAGATTTGATTCATTTTGCATCCTATCTTACTGATAGTCAATCACCTATATATTGGAAAGAAGATGATTATAATGAGACATGGACAACCCTTTTGTTGCGGTATAATCAGGTATTGCGATTTCGGATTGACCTATCGTTGTCCACGGACGAAGACCAAAAAGGTCTTCCAATCACCGTCTAGCGGGGCAAATCCATTTTGCGCAAGCTCCGCCAACGCTGTTGAATCTGCATTAATTTTTGTGATAACCACTTGCTCTTCGTCCCAGTCGGGATTTGTTTTGATTAATAGATGGCGTTCTAGATTAGAGCAAAAATTACCCCAATTAATAATATTAGGAGTGATGCCCACAATGGTATCGCTAGGCATTTTTTGCGAAAGCAGCTCAATATCTGTCAACAATAAAGTGTCTCGCTTATATCGCCCCCAGTCAATGACGGTTGCGAAAATACTATAAATAAAGACACTAGCCAAAATACTAGTCCAGATGAGTTTACCCGTCTGAGTCAAACGCCATTTTTGAAGCCAATAACTAATATCTTCAATCCAATAAACCCCGACTGCCAACGCATAATAGGGAATCCCACTAATGAGATAAAAAGAATGACTCTTGGCACTTAATGCAATCGGCAAAGATGAGCTAATCCCCACCAACAAGAGCCACAAAGCAAATCGTCGGTGATTTTTGGGTTGAGACAAGCCCGTAGGGCGCTTGCGCAAAAAAAGCCAAAGCAATATCGCCGCTCCATAAATCGGGGCGTATTGGATAAACATATCTTGAATGATAGACAAATGCTCCATTAGCGTATTGCTCATTTCTCTTTTGCCTGCGACCGAAGGAATGACTTGTTGATGAATATATCGTAGAAAAAAATCACGTCCTTCGGGGCGCATATATACATTCAATGCCACAATCCCAAAACCAAAAAGAAGTGCCGTCGTCTTATAAAATGCCCTTAAAAAGGGATACCGAAATCCCTTGGCTTGTGTCCACTGGCTAGCCAACCAATACAATCCAAAAGCTGCTAACGGGAAAAAACCTAAAGGACCTTTGGTCAACACAGCCATACCCATCAATAAGCCAGCAAGTACAGCATATAAAAAATGGTCTTTGCGCGCCCCTACAAAAATTGCCCATACAGACCATAACGCCCACAGTGACAAGGTATTATCAATCATATTCTGGGCAAAACTCCACATAATCGTAGGAACCATATACCACAAAAACAAGACGGGCCATGCCGCATAAATAGAATACCTTTTTTGCGTAAGCGCCCTAAAAAAGAAAGTTAAACTGACGATATGCAGCACCAAAATAATCGTCTGATATATATTTTCTACATAAAATCCACCCCCAAATACCCTAAAAACCAAAGATTCTAACCAAAACATCAATGGCGGATGCTCCCGAAACACTTCGCTCTTTTCTATCAAAGGGAGATAAAAATTATGATAAATGGGCGACCAAAAAGAACCTTCTCCAATCGCCATATTATGTGCAACAGTGCCATATATCGAGCCGTCACAAAACAACCCAAAATCGGATATTCGTGGCCAATACAGCAGACCTATCAAAACCAAAACTGTAAAGTACAGATATTTATGGTAGTTGTTCCCTTTCATAATTACGGCGAAGATAAGGAAAAAATTGTTTCTGAACGCTAGTTTCTAGATGCTGGTTGCTGGACGCTAGAGCGTGGGATGTCGAGCTGAACGGCCGTTCGTCTGCCTAGCAATCAGCTGACTAGTGACTAATTATTCAGACACATCCTTATGGGTCACAGGATACAACAAAGGGTAGCTCAATACCGAGACCAACACTATAAGTACCCCAATGACAAATCCCGTGGACAACTCCTTGGCATCATTAAGAAAAATCCAAGCCATAAAAATACCATAAACCGGCTCTAAATTTAAGGTCAAATTAGAAGTAAAAGCAGATAGCTTGCGCAATGCTTTTAGAGATAGGATAAACGGTATCGTCGTGCAAAAAATCGCCATAATCAACAATAACCATAGGTTTGGACCTGTCGGAAAAACCAAGTCAAATTGCATCGACGGCCATAAAAACAGCGCCAAACTAATAAATAACCACCCACCACTCAATTGCACAAAACTCATCCCCAAAGCATTGGATTTTTCAATCTGTTTCTTAGAGATAATAGAAAATATCGCCAACACTACCGCCGCTCCTATGCCGACCCACAGCCCCGTAACCATCTGTAAATCAACGTTTTTGTAGATCAATACCATTCCTGGAATAGCCACAAACCCAATAAATACATCGGGCCAAACAATGGTTTTTTTGGAGATGATCGGCTCAAAAATAGCCGTAAAAAATGATGTCGTGGACAGACCAACCAACGCAATGGTCGGGTTGGCCATTTTGATAGCTGCATAAAAAGCGACCCAGTGTAACGCCAATAATCCACCATTTAATCCAATTTTGACTATCTCTTTACAGGACATACCGAGTAGCCCTTTTCGCGCCCGTCGCAAAAACAACAAACTAACAAAAGCAAATAGCATACGCCACCATACCAATTCGATAGATGTCAACGTAATCAGCTCCCCCAAGATGGCGGTAAAGCCCCATAGGAACACACTAATATGCAATTGAATATAGGCAGTCTTATTTAGTCCAAAGTAGGCCACTTAGCTATCTCTCAGGTTTGGTAAATACTTAAATGTGAGTTCTTACGCAAAAATTGCCGCTAAGATAGGGGTTTTTGTGTTGATGCATCTTTTTTTTGACATTTGTAGATAATCATTGAAAACTGACCCACCTAGTCATCGAAAACTGACCCACCCTAGGGTTGAATGCAAAAATAGGTATTTATTTTGAAAAGAGTTTTTTGGATTCTTT
>CAMZKG010000025.1 GCA_947311105.1 uncultured Saprospiraceae bacterium | reverse complement strand
TGCGGCATCAATGAAAGCCATCTATTTTTTCATCACTAAAAGAAAACAAGTAGATATGCCTTTATTGGAATAAATCATATATGAAAATTTTCATACCGAGAATAGCTGTAGCATTCCAGCTTTTATAGTGTGCTTTTTCTGTGCAAACAACATGGTAAAACTACATAGTGAGATAAGTAAAACTAGGATTGATTTCATTTTAGCTTTTTAGCAAATATATAAGAATTAAGGAGAGCAACAAAATCCTAGTACCGTACTTAACAAATATTTAGGCTTAAATGTTAAAGAAAGCTAAAGTATATAGACTGTAGTTTTTAGAGTATTGTTTTTTATTTTATATAACCAATGTTTTTAAAAAGCTGATAATAAATACGTCTTTTCTAAGTACCGAAGCTCTAGCCGATAACTAGAGATTTAACGACATTTCGTCAACTAGGTGCCTTCAGTCCAACACTTTTACCTATCTTTGAACCAATTTTTTTGCGCAAGCTAACCCTTGCACTATCCATCATCAAAAATGAAAACATGCACCATAAAGTAACTATCGAACCTTTTCGAATAAAAGTTGTCGAACCTATCAAGCTGACGTCAGAAGCCGAGCGTATCGAAATCCTGAAAAAAGCTCATTACAATCCTTTTTTGATTGATGCAGAAGACGTGATCATTGATTTGTTGACCGATAGTGGAACTTCCGCTATGAGTGCCAACCAATGGGGCGGTATCATGCGCGGCGACGAAAGCTACGCAGGCGCTCGAAGCTGGAAACGCATGGAAACGGCCATCAAAGAACTAACAGGCTACAAATATATCTTGCCCACTCACCAAGGGCGTGCCGCCGAACATCTGCTTTATACCAAGATAGGCGGGCCCGGGAAAATATTTATTTCAAATACACATTTTGATACGACGAGAGCCAATATTGAGTTTTCTGGCGCCAAAGCTTTTGATATTCCTATCCCGGAAGGTACACAGCCTTCGTCCTTGCACCCTTTTAAAGGCAATATGGACACAGAGAAACTTGATCGTTTAATCATAGAGCATGGAGCCCAAAATATAGGGGCGGTGATCCTAACGATAACCAATAATAGTGGCGGTGGGCAGCCAGCAAGTATGGCTAATGCAGAAGCCGTTGCCGAAATATGTAAAAAACATGGCGTTTTCTTTATTTTTGATATGTGTCGCGTTGCCGAAAATGCTTATTTTATTAAGCATAGAGAAGAAGCCTATAAGGATTGGACTTATGAAGACATCGCCAAAAAGATGCTTTCGCTAGGAGACGGAGCGATTATGAGCGCCAAAAAAGATGCCTTAGTCAATATGGGCGGGTTTCTTGCCCTAAATGATGAGCAGCTAGCGGATGAATGTAAAACAACACTCATTGTGACCGAAGGTTTTTCTACTTATGGTGGCTTAACTGGGCGTGATATGGAAGCGATTGCGATAGGTATCAAGGAAGTATTTGAGCCAGATTACTTGCATTATCGGGTGACGAGCACCGCTTATCTTGGAAATAAAATTATGGAATTGGGTGTGCCAATTATTCAGCCTGTAGGTGGTCATGCAGTATATGTAGATGCAAAAGCATTTTATCCGCATATTCCACCAGAGCAATACCCTGGACAGGCATTGGCCATAGAGCTTTATAAAATCGGTGGAGTGAGAGCGGTAGAGATAGGTTCTGTTATGTTTGGAGCGAAAAATGATGCTGGAGAGTTTGTTCCAGCGAGCATGGAATTAGTTAGAATGGCGATCCCAAGACGGGTTTACACCCAAAGTCACATCGACTACGTAATCGAAGTGTTTGGCGAGTTGATGAAAGATCGTCAAAAGGTAAAGGGGATTAAAATTACCAAAGAGCCTGCATTTTTGAGACACTTTACTTCATGGTTTGATTACATAGATTAAGATGAGCAAATATCTAATTTTTTTACTCATAGGCTTAGCGGCTTGCCAATCGGTACAAAAAGCCAAGCCTTCAAAAAAGCGATCCATGCCTTTTTACGATTTAAAAGCAAAAACACCTGACGGAAAAGAGCTGCCGATGGCGGATTTTAAGGGGAAAGTCGTTTTGGTGGTGAATACAGCGACGCGTTGTGGGTTTGCGCCACAATTTGAAGGACTACAAGATTTGCATCAAAAATATGCCGATAAAGGTCTGGTGGTTATTGGGTTTCCTTGCAATCAATTCAGAAATCAAGAGCCAGAAACTAACGAGTCTATGATACAGTATTGTCAAAAAAATCATGGAGTCACCTTTCAGCTTACGCAAAAAATTGATGTCAATGGTGAGTTGACCCACCCGATATTTAAATATCTAAAGCAAGAACTAGGGGGTACTTTTGGCAGTAAAATAAAATGGAATTTTACTAAGTTTCTCATTGACAGAGAAGGTAAGCCGATTAAAAGGTATGCACCAATGACTAAGCCCAAAAAATTGGAGAAGGAAATAGTAAGATTGTTGAATACTTCAAAATAACCAAGCAATGAAAAGGATAAAAAACTTTATAAATACAACCCTTTTGGGTGGGTTTATAGTGCTTTTGCCTTTGGCAATCGTCGTCATGCTGGCAAAATCCTTGATTGGTATCATTACAAAGATGTTAAAGCCAATAGCCATGCTTATTCATCATTCTTTGGATGTAGAATTGCCGCAAATTTTTTATAATGTCATCGCTTTCGTGTTGGTCATTTTACTCTTCTTCTTTTTAGGGCTTTTTGTGCGTACACGAATAGGTAAAAATATATTTGATGGATTTGAGCGAAAGTATCTAGTAAAATTGCCGCTTTATAGCGTCATAAAAAAAACAGTTCAGCAGTTTTCAGGTGTAGAAAAGATGCCTTTTTCGGAAGTTGTCCTAGTGGATGCTTATGGATCAGGCGTATTGATGACGGGTTTTTTGACAGATAGTAACCCCGAACTAGGCATCTATACCGTTTTTGTACCCACAGCACCCAATCCGACCAATGGATTTATTTTTCATGTTCAGGAGCATCAAATTATTCATACCCCAAATATTAAGACAGAAGATGCAATGCGTACCATCATAGGTATGGGCGTAGGTTCTGAAAAGGTTTTTGAAATTAGCAAGAGACGTAAGTAATAAGGTGTAACGGGTGTAGCTTGAAAATTACAGTTCTTTACAGCGCTGTATTTATCTAGACTAACAGACTAACAAATACATTATATTTAGATGTCGTACAAGGAAGGGAAGCTGGCACACAGCGCAGCACCTATCCTTGGAACAACAATTAATTGTTCTACTTATTCGCTGTCACTGTTTTTAATTCTCCCATATCACATTCTTTTGGTATTGCTCCGTAGAACTCATACTTTATAGACCTTACAGGGTCGTTCTTAATCTGCTTCCTGTCATTCCGTTTCAAATAAAATTGATTCGGGTTAATTGTCCCTTTATAGGGTTGGGAAACGTAGATATTGTCTCCAATTTTTAGCCTAACCCTTAATAAGGTTTCAAAGTCTCCGCTGTATTTAGGCATTACAAAAAGTACAAATTCTTTTGGGTGCACTTTAAGCCCCCAGTACGCATTGCCACAAAATTCAAAAGCGTTACTTTCAATTGGTCGCCACTGTCTACTTGAATCAAGTGCTTCTTGAATAGCAAACATGGAACCTACTTTACCAAGAAAAAGTTTAGTTTCGTTTGTTTCATTGACAACAAATACTGGGAAGTAATGCCCAAAATCACCCCAGCAGGATCTGTGCGCGAAAGTTGTTTTATAATCGGTTTTTAATTGAAAACCATCTGTAGCCAAGCTGTCATCGTATGGTCTAAAATACTCCCAGATAAAATCTTGTAGTAAAGACGTGTCTTGCTTTTCACTAATAGTTATTGATTCCGAGAATTTGTACTTGCTTATAAATTCACCCCGTGTCTCGGACAAAGATCTATTTACGAAGTAGGTCACAGAATCAATATTTTCAGTTTGGATAATTGTCGGTATCTCAAATTTATCCAGTTTTTTTTCTTGCCCGTTGGGTTTTGGAGAGCAAGACAACAGTACCGAGATTATCAATATGTTTAGTATGTGTCTCAATGTCTTTTTAATTTTTTCTATTCGTCTTTATAAAACTTATCTCTTAGCTTGTAAGCAAGTTCACTTATCAATTCAATATTTGGTCGTTCAGGCAGTTTTGAGTTCTCAAAAAACTTTTCCATTTCTTCTTGTCGTTCCTGTGCCATTATCAATAGGTCTTCATATTCATAAATACCATTTTTTATATCAAGAAGAAAGTTCCTATTGGGTCTTTGAACGTTTATCTCTCTGTCTTTTCCAATTTCAATTGCCATTTCTAAAAGCCTAAATGTATGCATCATATTTTTTGCATCATAATTCTTTCCGTGGTTTTTTGTATTTTTATAACGCACTTCATTTCGATTTTCTACCCAATTCCAGTATTCCTTATATTCTTTACAATACTTAGAATAACCGTCTTTGTTAAAATAGAGTAATGCTTCTTGTTTTTCTTCTTTTGGAATTGAACTTAAACGAATATCATTTGATAACTCATTTTTTATTATTCCGTTGTAACTGATAGTTTCGCTATAAAAAAGACCAAACAAATTTTTCATATGAGCAATATTAATTAAGCCACAATTTTCTTGTTTCCAGTTTTTAATTTCAAGAAGCTTTTTTAATGGAATAGAACCTTGACCGTAATTTACATAGCAAAATGATAAAATGTTTTTTCTTTCTTTCCTAACTGGATTTACAATTTTCTTTTTTAATCCTTTAGCTTTTTTTATTTGAGACAAGGCAAATTTTCCAAATGTATTTTTACAAAGTTTTGACAAAATAAGCTCCGAGTTAATTTCTTCCAAAAATGGATGCTTGTATAAAACCGCTGATTTTGGTGTATTTAAAAGTTCCAATATATTAGGGTTGTTTACAGCAAGTAATTCCATATAGCGACCTAATTCATAATAAACAATGTCATTTGTTGGATTACTTACTTGCGCGGTATATTCAAGGCCATAAAAGTCCTTTTTGGGCAATAAAAACACTCCTTTGATATCGGTATCGGAACTTGGTGTATCCAACCCATATGCTCTGCTTCCGCTTATACATTCGAGAATAATCAATCCCTTTTCTTTTAATTCTTCAATTGTCATTTTGAGCAAGCATTTTTAAGAAAAAGGAATTTAACTCGTCTGCGTTTCCTTTAGATGAAGGTAAAGATTTTCGGTTTTCATCTGCTGAATTTATACACGCTTCGATGAAATCTATAAGTTCAATTTCTCCATGGTGTAGATAACTTTCACTTATTGTTGATTTCAAATAAATGAGTTCGTTAATTCTATTAATGAGATTATTTTCGATGTTCAAACCACTAAGCATTTTTTGAAATTCGATTGGTGGCATTTCTTCTTTTTCTAATATCCATTTGCAAGCCGTTGCCGAACGTAAAGCATAAAAAAACCTTTTAAGTTTATAATCTTCCTTTTCCTTTAGTTCTTCTAAAAACTTTTTTGCCATACTTAAATAATGATGAATGGTAGCAATTCTTGAATATTGAGAATTTGCTAATTCATTTATTTCTTTTAAAAATGAACCGCTCTGTTTGTAGAGGATAGGCGATTGAATGCGTTCTAATAATGGTGGGTTTGATTTTTGTAAAAGTCTAAGTGTTTTTCGCAAATCCCAACCCGTTATATCAATCTCGTTATTTTCAAACATTAAAGCAATGCTATCTCTTTTTTCTAAAAGGGATAAATACCAATCTTTTTTATGAACATAAATAATCCTAATATCAAAATCGCTATCTGGTGAAGGAAATCCCCATGCTCTGGAACCTGTTTCGCACGCCAAAAGAATTTTTACTTCTTTTTCTTTTTCGATTCTATCCAAATATTTATTTATTTTCTCGTTCATTTGTTAGTTCTGTGAGTTTGGTTTTTGATGGATGACAATGTCCAGGCATAGACGCAAAGCATTGTTAAATAAAAATCAGGACATCTCCTACTTTTTCAATTTGCATTTTTTTTAAAATTCGATATTACACCTGAGTAAGTAGTAATTCTTTTAATTCTTCTATCTTTCCAGATGTCATATCCATGATTTTTCCTGTAAACAAAAGAACTGTTGTGTTTGAAAAAATGCTCTGTAATCTTTCCTCGTCCTCGTTGGCTATTTATGTAATTAAGAATAATCCCTTTTTCTAAGTCAATGCAATAATTAACGCCCCAATCATTTTTAATAAGAGCAAGGTATCTGTTATTTTTAAGAAAATCAAGGTTTATTTTGCGAAAGCTACAAAAAATTAGTCATCAGGCGACAAATTGTCCAAAGGACTTAGTGCTATGCCTTTGTCGTAATAGCTATATCAAGAACCTAGACCTTGTCATCCTGCTCTTCAGTAGCAATAACACGTTCTGCATGGATGTCACCTTCAAAAACATCCTTCAACTGAAGTTGGAGTTGCTTTTTCCCTTTCCAGACACTTTCAATGATCTTAAAGCACATACAAAATTGCTGGCTATTGATTTGCTGAATATAATCTCCTTTGCGAAAGCCCACCGCCTTAAATTGCTTCGACTTCCCCTTGGCAACACGCAACCGAATACTATTCTTCTCTACATACCGAATCGGGCCTACTACTTCGACATCTTCACACACAAACAATGGATTGGGATTGCCTGGACCCATAGGCTCCAGCTTGCGCAAAGCTTCCATAAACTCAGGAGTGATGTCTTTAAGCTCCAGCTCCGCATCAATATCTAACGTAGGCGTTTGTTGAGCGATAGAAACCCCTTTCATGCTTTCGATTAAATTCTTGGTTAATTCGGCAAGATTTTGGGGCTCCATACTAAAACCTGCCGCATTGGGGTGGCCACCAAAGGATTTAAATAAATGTTCAGATTGTTTAAGTCGTTCGTGGACATCTATCGTAGAAGTGGAGCGAGCAGAAGCAACGATTTCGCCGTTAGATTCACACATGATGACTGCGGGCTTGTGATAATGTTTGACCATTCGTGACGCGACAATACCCAACACTCCTTTGTGCCAATTAGACTGAAAAAGTACAACTATCGGTACATCCAGGTGATGCGGATTACTTTCCCAAATTTTTATGGCTTCTTCAAGGTTTTCTCGGTCAAATACTCGTCTCTGCGTATTGCGTACACGTAAGATATTGGCATATTCTGACGCTACGAGCCAGTCTTCCGCCAAAAGCAAACGAACGGCTTCTTTACCATCGGATAATCGACCAGCGGCGTTGATATACGGACCTATCCCAAAAACAATATCTGAAACCGTAAAAGGATAAGTATAATTAGTGCGAGCAATTAGTGCTTTAAAGCCGACACGAGTACGCTGATTTATTTGGTGCAAACCAAAAGTCGCCAAAATTCTATTTTCCCCAACGATTGGCACATAGTCACACGCAATGCTAGTCGCCACAAAATCCAATAAAGAAAGCAAAGCCCGCTTGGGCATCCCTTTATGAGCAGCATATGCTTGCGCAAATTTGAAAGTAACCCCGCATCCACTCAAATCTGTAAAAGGATAAGAGCAATCTGCTTGTTTGGGATTGATTAAAGCGACCGTTGGCGGAATTTCTTCGACAGGCAAGTGGTGATCCAAAACGATGACATCAATTCCTTTTTCTTTAGCTACGGTGATTTGGGGTGCCGCTGTGGTGCCACAATCCATCGCAATGAGCAACTTGACATTATTTTGTTTAGCAAAATCAATACCTTCAAGAGTCAAGCCATACCCTTCTTTGTAGCGGTCTGGAATGTAAAAATCGAGATTTTCTGTAAAGCGCTTTAGAAAAGTATAAAGCAAGCTGACAGAAGTAACCCCATCAACATCATAATCGCCATAAAGCAAAATCCTTTCATTATTATCAATGGCTTGGTTTAGGCGAGTAATACCTAAGTCCATATCCTTCAAAAGAAAAGGATCGTGCAAATCATCAAAAGAAGGATTAAAAAACTTATCGGCTTGTTCTTTGGATTTTATACCACGCAAAAACAGCAGTTTAGCCATGGTGGCATTTACTCCGAGTTCGTCACGAAGCAAGTTGACCGCAGGAGTGTCAACAGGTTTGTATTTCCATTGTTTCTTCATAGTAGATTGACGAGTAATGCTAGTACATAGCACTACGATTCAATTCTACCGTCGAAGGTATGTCAATTTTAAGAAATAACCAAAAAAATAGAAGTTTATGTCGTCTATCGTACTATCGAAAAGTCAATTAAGCTTCGGTATATTGTTGGTACTTCAAGACAATGAGCATAAAAAGCAGAAGGGCAGCTAAGATAATCATAGTTCTAGTGTTTTGTGTTCTTGGATAGTGTTCCTTGCTAAAAGAGCCTGAGTTAAGGGCTATTTTTGCCTAACAAATATAAGGGAAAACGCTTAGAAAATCAACTAAATTGCACGTTGGACAAACCGTTAAATCTTGTTTAACACAAACAGATTGTGTATTAAAAAAAGATGATTTAAATAACTCTGTAAACCTGTTTTTTATGCTTGATAGAATTCTTTTCTACGAGTTAAATATAGAAAAAAAATATGTATTTTTTATTACTAATGACTCGATAAAAAGTAAAAAACTCCAACGTTGCCTGGCATGCTACTTTTCGTTTGCTACATTATTCATGAAATTCATCTCTACTTTCCCTTAGTGTCTCTTGATAAACTATTCCAAAAGCCATTCAAATCCTGCTAAATCAGACTCAGAATCAACATCTATTAAAGGCTGAAGAGAAAAAACGCTATGGTGATGGTCAAGTATTTTTTGCTTAGTTTGCACAAAAACCGAAGCAGTGCTCCATGTGATATCTTGAAAAACATACGAATGAAAGGCTTTCATCCCTATCAAAAAATAGCCGCCATCAAAAGTCGGCCCGATAACAAAATCATGCCCGTCTAAAACCATAAAAGCCTTTTGAATTACTTGCGTAGAAATGGCTGGTATATCCGTCCCAATTAAAACAACATTGTCGTAAGACGATAACCCCAATCCAAAGGCATGCGCCATCCGCTCCCCTAGTCCTTTTCCTTCTTGTAAAACTTTTCGTTGGGCAACCGAAGACCACAAATCATTTTCCGGAAGGAAATCGGCATAAAATACCCATACATCTCCGTTCCATTCTGACGCTGTTTTTGCCGCTTGCGCTAAAAGCTTTTTAAAAATAGAAAGTGCTTTTTGGTCTCCAAGTGTTTTTGCCAGACGAGTTTTAACCCGCCCAAGTAGTGGATTCTTGGTGAATATGATTAAAAGGTTTTTGGTGGGCACGATGAAATGATTAGCGCATTAAAAAAGCTAAAGATAGCCAAAAAAATGGCAATAAAGCCAAGTGGACGAAGCACCTGGTAAGGATTAAATTATTATAAACCTACTTGCGATATTGCCCTTTAAAAAAAATGAGACCAATAAAAGCCACAAGAACACAAGATAAAATCTGAAACTTCCATCGCCAATTTCCTTTTACATGCTTTTCCAAATCAGCAGGTTCAATTGCATTGCTCCAAGCCAAAAAAACATCTGCCATGGGATACTTCCCCAATAGATACTTTTTTTCTTGACCAGATGAATAGCTGATTCCTAGCATTTCTAGGCAGTTTTTGGTTTCTTGGTATCTTTGCCAGTTACGAAATTTGCCAAAAGTACTTTGATTGACAATAGTTGCGACGGTACCAATACCCTAAATAATTGGACCTGAATCGACATCTTCTTTTGCGTTTTACATCTCTATTATACTCACGAATGGCTTTTAATCCCAACCGATTCTGCGACTCAAACAGCAAAGTCCGAAGGACAAGCGACTCAACCAGCGAAGCGACTCAACCAGAGAGCGAAGCGAACGACTCAAACAGCAAAGTCCGAAGGACAAGCGATTCAACCAGCGAAGCGACTCAACTTCTCAACTCCATCAACTCATCCCCCAAAAACAACACTCCATCCCTTTTTACTTTCAATACCCCGCCAAAACCATCACTTTTGGGACATCATTAAAACCAAAAGAAGATGAAACAAATTTTTGTACTAATTTTTTCCTGCATAACCCTTTTTGCGCAAGCCCAAACCACCATTTCAGGCAAAGTTACCGACCATTCAGGGGCGCCGTTGGGGTTTGCCAACATTACCATTGAAAGCTCTTTTGACGGTACCACTGCCGATGAAGACGGTTCTTTCTCTTTTGAGACGGACGTCACGGGCAAGCAAGTGATTGTGGCTGATTTTTTGGGATACGAACAGCAAAAAATAGCCATCAATATCAACGGAAAAGAAATCCACGTAGATATGAGCCTTGCGGAAAAATTCAATGAATTAAAAGCCGTAACCGTAACAGCAGGCTCTTTTGAAGCGAATGACAAGAAAAAAGCAGCCGTTTTGAAGCCTTTGGATATTGTAACTACCGCTGGCGCTATGGGTGACATCGGAAATGCACTACAGACATTTCCAGGCACAACCACTGTCGGAGAATCTGGCCGTTTATTTGTTCGGGGCGGAAGTTCTGAAGAAACCCAAACCTACATTGATGGCATGCACGTACCCGTCGCTTACACTTCGGGATCGCCAAATATTGCCGTACGTGGGCGTTTTAGTCCTTTTTTATTTAAAGGCACCGTGTTTAATACAGGCGGCTATTCAGCAGAATATGGACAAGCTTTGTCATCTGTTTTATTACTCAATACGCAGGGGTTTGATAGCAAGGAGCGTGTTGATATTTCGTTGATGTCCATCGGTGGCGGATTGTCAGGGACAAAAAAATGGGATAGAACCGCAGTGACGGCAACCTTAGACTATACTAATTTGAACCCTTATTTTAAGCTAGCCAAGCAACGATTTGAAGTAGAAGATGCTTGGAATTCAACGAGTGCCGCCGTGAGCTTGCGCCAAAAAACGGGCAAGTCCGGATTGCTAAAAATATATACTACAAGTAGTGTCGCCAGTAGTGGATTAAAAGTATTTGATTTTTATGCTTCAGACAATAAAAAATCCTATCAAACCAAAAATGAAAATACTTTTTTAAATGTAAATTGGATGAACCCAATTTCTAAAAAATGGGTGCTTAGAGCGGGGGCTTCTTACTCTTATGATAATAATGATATTACTTATGGAAACGTTGATCTTTTTAATCAATTAAAAGAACTCCATATTAAAACAAACGTCACTTATCTGCATTCAAAAAAAGCAAGTATAAAATTTGGTGGAGAGCATTTTTACAAAGAAACCAATCGAAAATCCTACGATAACCCTTTGACTATCAATAGTTCATCTGGTTTTGCGGAAGCGAATATATTCTTGTCGAACAATTTTGTGATTAAACTAGGTGGACGGGCAGAGTATGATGATTATTTAGATGAATATAAAATATCACCAAGAATTTCATCCGCTTTAAAGACTGGAAAAAAGAGTCAAATATCTTTTGCTTACGGACAATTTTATCAAAATCCGCAAGAGAAATATTATGCACTTGATGACCAATTAACCTTTAGAAAAGCAGACCATTATATTCTTAATTATCAGGTCGAAAAAAACAGCCGATTATTGCGCACAGAAGTATATTATAAAAAGTATGACAAGCTTGTCAGATTCACCAATCCTTACGATAAAAACACCTATCGGCAAGATGGAGATGGCTACGCATCAGGATTAGATGTTTTCTTTAGAGACACCAAATCTATTAAAAATTCTAAATTTTGGATTTCTTATTCTTACTTGCTTTCGGAGCGATTGTATCATGATTTTCCTGAAAAGGCCGCCCCTAGTTTCACCGCTAAACATCACGCATCTATAGTCTATAAATATTGGATGTCCAAATGGAATTCTTACATCAGCGCAACTGCCAGTTATTCCAGTCCCAGACCTTACAATAATCCGAATACCAATCAATTCAATGCCGAAAGTACCAAGTCCTATCGGTCATTAAATCTAAGTTGGAGTTACTTGCCGAAGCCGAATGTGGTCATTTATGCTTCTGTATCCAATGTACTAGGCTTTAAAAACAGTTTTGGGTACGAATACGCACCGGTGCCAGACGCAAGCGGCCATTTTGCAAGTCACGAAATACTACCTGCGGCGGATCGCTTTTATTTCTTAGGTTGCTTTATTACGCTTTCGCGAAATACAGGCTTGAATCAGGTGGATAAATTGAATTGAGAATTTGGTGAAGGACTAATTTACTAATTTTAAGTTTCGGTACTTAAAGTTTAACGTTGCTGGGACAGGCTGACTTTATATATTTGCTCATCGCTATAAGTCGGGCATGTTGAACGAGTGGACTTGCAAATTAATTTGCAAGATGTAGAGACAAGCGAAGCGAGTATCGCCACATGAAGGTCTAGGACGATCAAAATTTGCTCATCGCTTAGTTTGGCTTGGTGACCGAGACAAGCTTTCCAAAGCTAATTTTTTCAAAAAGCTGATAATGCCAATAATCTTTTCTAACTACCGAAACTTAAATAATTAATAATACCGACCAACAATCAAAATAGCGCCCCAGCTCAAACTAACTAGAATTATCACTTGCGCAAAAAGCAGAATCCATGGTTGATATTTGCTCAAAAGGCTAGGAATTGCCAAAAAGAATAACGGAAATATGGGAATCATATACCTGCCCGCTAAATTTAAAACTTGGTCTGACCCAACAGGTGACCATTGGATATAAATGACAATGGCAAACCCTATCATCATCAAAATGGCAATCCCTAGTGTATATATTCTGTCAAATATATCCAACCGTTTTTTCCTTTTAGAAATTGAAACGCCTATAGTTGCCAACAAAAGAAGTCCAATAATCCAGCTTGGAAGATAGTTTTTCTCCCACCCAAATTTTCCAAAGTAATGGGCCAAAGTCGCCTTTGCAGACTCAAAATAGGACACCACCATTGTTTTGGTGAAAGCTATCGGGTGATTAACGACATAGGTAAATTGCTGGCTAGGATTAGCGCCTTCATTAATCTGTTGACCACTTCGATAGGAAGGATTATAGTCTTCATAGGCGATGAAGTTTTCCTTTGAGCTCTTGTATAGGTTGTTGATAATCAATAAGTTAATCACCAGGCCAACGCCGATGTAAATAGTTTTAGTTATTCGGGGCCGCAACTTTGAAAGGGTCGAAAATTTTTCTTTTGGTATCAAAAAAACCAACGCAAATATTGGAAAATAAACAATCTTCGTGATGGAAAGTAACGAAGCCAAAATGATGGCTAAAATAAAATCTCTTCGGCGAATGACTTGCTCCCCATAAATCATTTTTAATATTAACGCAATCAAAAGAAAAGAAACCCCATTGGTCATTAAATCTGCAGTGATGCCAACATGAATCCAAAGAGAAGAAGGTAATAGCGCTAGTATGGTTAGTGTCCATTTTCCGAAAGGAATCCAAGAAATGGCCAACCCAACTAGTCCAATCCAGAATAACAAACTGGTTATTCGGGTGAGATAAAAGAGAACAATGGGTGGTGCATCCATTTGTCGAAGAAAAAAAATGGTGAGCGATTGGGAGGCATAGCCAATAGGCGTATATATTGCGGTGTTGGGAAAGTCTTCAAATTGTGTCTCCGCTGGATTCAATTTAATAGTAGCGACCTGCTGGAAGTCCAAAGTGGAGACCTTTTCATCATAGTGATAGCGCATTTTTCTAAAAGGCTGAAAAAACTGTCCTAAACTGACCGGCAGAGATCCACCTAGCCGTTGATTCTTCGTTTCGCCTTTCCAGTGTCCCAATGAAATATGATAGGATTTGAAAAAATGGTTAGGTTCATCAGGAACATGCCCTGGTGGCAAGATAAACACAAACAAAAAACCAAATATAAAGGCTATTGTTGTGAAAAATTGTTTAGGATTATGGAGCATATGGTAACGGGTATTTGTTCCGCAAAACTACAAAAACTTCTTTATATCATTTTGCCTTCGGCGTTCAATTGCCTTTGGCGTTCAACTTGCCTTCGGCGTTCAAATTGTCCTTCGGACGTTCAACTTGCCTTCGGCGTTCAAATTGTCCTTCGGACGTTCAATTGCCTTCGGCGGATGCTAAGATTAGGGCGCCCCTTTTGGGGAAAATTATATCTAGTTTGGCTAGAATGACTAGAAAGAGCCTATTGTAAGTTAAGGTACTCAAGTTTAGGCACTTAGCAAAGCCCGTGGTTATTGATATTGTCAGCTTTTGGAAAAATTTAGCTTAAAGAAGCTTGTCAGTCGCCAAAGAAGAAGTCTTCATGATTGAACAAAAGTAGGAAAGTTAATTTCAAAAAATCACTTGAAACAACCCAATGACAATCCAACCCCCAAAACCGACACTTCATCCACTTTTACTTTAAAATCCTGCTTTTTACCTGCACCTTTGAAATATTCAATCACACCAATCATTCAATCATGAAAAATCTAATAGCCATTTTTGCACTCTTCATTTTCTCTTCTTGTTCTTTTGCGCAAGCGACTCCTTATCAAAAGGCGATGAGCAAAGCGCTTGGAACGCTACGGGCTGCCGAAACACCTGTAGCTTTACAAAAAGCATCTAATCAGTTTCAACGAATAGCGAAACTAAAGCCTAATGAATGGCTACCCTATTACTACCAGTCCTTGGCGCTAACCAGAATGAGTTTTAGAGACAAAGAAAGGGGGGATGAATTGGCTGATGAAGCGCAAAGAATCCTAGAAATGGCTCAGCCACTAGCCAAGGATGCGAAGGATAAAGCAGAAATAAAAACCCTTCAAGGAATGATTTATACCGCCAAATTAGTCGTCGATCCGATGTCTCGCGGTCAATTATACGGCGCAATGTCTGGCAAAGCTTACCAAGAAGCATTACAGTTGGATCCAACGAATCCTAGAGCAAAACTGATGGCTATCCAAGGAAAAATGGGCGCTGCTCAGTTTTTCAAGCAGGATTTGGCTCCTTTTATCAAAGAGACAAAGGACTTGTTAGCAAAATGGGATAATTTTAAGCCTACTTCAAGACTACACCCTTCCTGGGGGAAAGAAATGGCAGAACAAATTGTCTCCACCAAAAAGGGGCCGGCTCCCAAAAAATCTACCGCCAAAAAGGAGAGCATGAAGAATAAAGAAGCAAACAAGATGGATCGTAAAGCTCCTGTAACCCAAAAGAAAGCTTACTCCGTAACGATACACATAAAAGACTTAAGAAACAATGATGGTGTCATCCTGATGAGTTTACAAGATGGTAATAAGAAAACCATACAGCGCAAAAAAGTAAGCATTCAAAATCATGAAGTAAAAGTCCAATTTGACGGCTTGGCTTCAGGCAAGTATGCCATAAAGTACATCCATGACGAAAACGAAGATGGAAAAATGAACACTAATTTTATGGGCATCCCAAAAGAAGGTTTTGGTTTCGCCAATGATGCCCGTGGCTCTATGGGGCCACCAGATTTTGAAAAAACAACCTTCAAACTGTCAAAAGATTTGGAGATGACCTTGAAAACTAAATATTTATAACGGAGCAATTGCGGGTGTAGCGGTGTAGCGGTGCAGCGGTGTAACGGGTGCAGCGGTGTAACGGGTATAGCGGTGTAACGGGTGTAGCGGTGTAACGGGTGTAGCGGTGTAACGGGTGTAGCGGTGTGACGGGTGTATAACGGGTGTAGTGGTATAACGGGTGTGACGTTGTGCAAGTTTGGCGAGTAAGTTGCCCTTAAATCTTTGGTATTTTGTTCAACCAACGAGCGAAGCGAGTGTCTCAACCAGCGAACGAAGTGAGCGTCTCAACCAACGAGCAAAGCGAGTGACTCAACCAGAGAGCGAAGCGAACGTCTCAACTCAGAGAGCAAAGCGAACGCCCCAACTTCACCACCCAATCAATCCAATATCTGTCAAAAGGAAAAAAATCAATAAAAACAATACTTTTTAATAATAAATAACCTACTTTTGCAGACTTATTTTTTTGCGCAAGCAAGGAGAGAGAACTATCTAAAATTTAATAATATGGGCATGAGGCATACCGTGAAGGAGCGTTTTTTGAGATACGTGCAAATTGATACCCAATCTGACCCAAAATCAGACACCTGTCCTTCTACCATGAAGCAAAAGGATTTGGGACGGCTTTTGGTTAAAGAGCTACAAGATTTGGGGATTCAGGACGTCGCAATGGATGAATATGGATATGTTTATGCTACGATACCGTCTAATACGGATAAAAAAATACCTACAATTTGTTTTTGCTCTCACATGGATACGGCACCAGATGCTAGTGGTGCCAATGTGAAACCAATTGTCCATAAAAATTATGATGGCGGGGTAATCTCATTGCCGGATGACCCAGAAGTGTTGATTGACCCAGCGAAGCATAAAGACTTAAGAAAGAAGATTGGGCATGATGTGGTGACGGCTTCGGGTTTAACATTGCTTGGTGCCGATGATAAAGCAGGAATAGCAGAGATAATGGATGCCGCTACTCATCTGATGAGTCATCCAGAGATAAAGCATGGTACAATTAAGATTTTATTTACACCAGATGAAGAGATAGGGCGTGGAGTAGATAAGTTGGATGTGGAGCGGCTGAATGCGGATTTTGTCTATACGATGGACGGAGAAGAAGTCGGAACGGTAGAAGATGAGACTTTTTCGGCAGATGGGGCTGTGATTACGATAACGGGTGTGTCTCAACATCCAGGCTACGCAAAAGGCAAGATGGAAAGTGCGATAAAGATTTCCGCCGAAATTGTGGAAGCGTTGCCGAAAGATAGATTGTCACCAGAGACCACATCAGGTAAGGAAGGGTTTATACATCCGACTAGTATAAATGGACTGATTGAGCAAACGACCATTGAGTTTATTCTCCGAGATTTTGATGATGAAAAATTAGCCGAGCATGGTGTCTTTTTGCGCAAGCTAATGGACAAGGTGATGGAGAAATATCCAGGGAGTAAGGCGGAGTTGGTGATTACGGAGCAGTATCGCAATATGAAAAATGTATTGAAGGATTTTCCTGAAGTCTCCGACTATGTTGTAGAAGCGATGAATCGGCTTAATTTGCCGACTGTAAAGGGTAGTATTCGTGGTGGTACTGATGGGAGTCGGCTGTCATTTATGGGCTTGCCAGCCCCTAATATTTTTGCGGCAGGACATGCCTTTCACTCAAAGCAAGAGTGGGTAACTGTCCAAGATATGGAGCTGGCAGTAAAAACAATCATTGAGCTAATTAAAATTTGGGAAGAGAAATCAAGATAGATATATGATTTTGTATTGTTATGTTGAACCAAAATAAAATACTGTTGTTCTGTTTTTTTTATTATTTTCTAAATGCTATAAAAACCAAAACCATGAGAGAAAAACCAAAACCAAGAGAAAACGTCGATTTTTTTAACAATTATCGAAAGATAATTGTTAATTTCGGCACTTTAAATTATTATATCTAAAAATTTCACGTTTTTTATGAACACAGGAAAGACTTCTGTTACCAAGATTGGAGTGTTTTATGACGGTAATTACTTCCTTCACGTAAGTAATTATTACAATTATGTACACGCCAGACAATCTCGTATCAGCATCGCGGGGCTACATGCTTTTATAAGGCATCAAGTAGCACTAGATGAAAACGCAGACCCCAGATTATGCCAAATAGTGGATGCCCACTATTTTCGGGGACGACTAAGTGCCAAGGAGGCCAGTCAAAAAGGCAATCAACTTTATTATGATAGAATCTTTAACGAGATTTTGATGATGGAGGGAATTACCACGCATTATTTACCTGTCAGAACCTATCAAGGGGTGCGGCAAGAAAAGGGTGTAGATGTATGGTACGCACTGGAGGCGCTTGAATCCGCCTACTTAAAAGATTTGGATGTGATTGTTTTCATTACAACTAATGGCGATTTTAAGCCATTAATTAGAAAACTGAACACCAAGGGAGTAAGGACGATGGTTTTGTATTGGGAGTTTGAATTTGTAGATGACTACGGTACGGAGAAGACCACAAAGATTTCGCAAGATTTGGAGAATGAGATGACTTATTCTGTACCAATGCACGAAATCATTGAAGAAACGGCTAAGGAAAATAATCCTTTGTTGCAGAATTTATTTGTGATGCAATCCGTGGATGCACCCCCTCCTACAGTTACCATTAGGGAGAATGGCGAAGAAGCTCATCAGAGTACTATTCTTTCATTAAAGAGTGGATATGGATTTATTAGTTACCCCCCTAATAATTTATTCTTCCACTTCCAAAGTCTGATTGATACTGATCATGAAGATTTATCTCCTGGAGATTTAGTAACCTTCGATATCGACCAAAATGAAAACGGGCAAGATATCGCAGTGAATGTGAAGCTAATTCAGGCTAGTGTTGGCGTGTCATCTGACGATGGCTATGTTGATGAAGAAGATTTGATTTAGTTCATTCATTCTAGAATAGTTAAGCAAGTGTCGTATATTCGGCACTTGCTTTTTTGTTGGAGTATATAAAAGTTAAAAAAAGCTTCTAAACGCCAAAATATCAGGTATGTCGTTGTAATGTAACTATTTAGGTAGAGCGCTATTTTGTCATAGAATGTGACCTTTTGTGCCTGTTTTTGCTTTTTTTCATCACGTAGCTTAGCTACGCTTCAAAAAAAGTGCTTAAACATGCATAAAAATGCTATTTCTGCCTAAAAATAGGGGCATCTCAACACTTACGTCGTATTTTTGCACAAAACGAATAAATAATGATTAGCAAAATTCAATTAAGCCTTTTAGTTTTATTACTAAGCAGCTTGACAAGCTATGGTCAAAAGTATAGCAATGCTTTTTTGGAGATTGGGGTAGGGGCAAGAGCCCATGGGCAGGCTGGAGCTTTGGTCGCCCAATCCAATGATATTTCTGCGGCCTTTTGGAATCCTGCCGGGTTGGCTCGTCTAGAAACATCTTTTCAGGCAACTGCGATGCATGCGGAGTGGTTTGCAGGTGTAGCACAATACGATTATTTAGCGGTAGGCAAGAATCTAGGAGCCAAGGGTTTTGCGAGCTTGTCATTAGTTCGATTGGGGATTGATAAAATACCTAATACATTGCGTCTGGTTGAGCCAGATGGCACCATTAATTATGATAATATTACAGAGTTTTCGGCAGCGGATTATGCTTTGTTGTTTTCTTATGGTAACTTATGGAAAAAGAATACGGCTTGGTCTTATGGCGCTTCCGCAAAAATAATTAGACGGTCTATTGGACCTTTTGGGGGCGCTTGGGGATTTGGTTTAGATGCGGGTTTGCAATACCAAAAGGGGCGATTCACGGCGGGGTTGATGGCTAAGGACATCACCACTACTTTTAATGCTTGGAGTTTTACGCTGACGGACGAAGAAAAAGATGTATTTAACCAAACAGGAAATGAAATACCCAAAAGCTCCATAGAAATTACCAAACCATCTTTTATCGTAGGTACTAGCTACAAAAATGCCTTTGGGGATAAATGGACATTACTCTCTGAAGTTGACTTTGCTTTTACGACTGATGGGCAGAGAAATGTCTTGGTCTCGTCCAAGTCGATTAATATTGACCCAAAACTAGGAATCGAAGCAGGTTACAAAAAAACGGTTTTTTTGCGGGCAGGAATAGGGCAGTTTCAGAAGATTAAGGACGATATTAAGCCTGAAGTGACTCATTTGATTTTTCAACCCAATATTGGGGTCGGCTTGCAGTTCAAGCGTATCAGGTTGGACTATGCTTTTAATAACCTAAATAAAGCCAACAATCCTTTTTATGCCCATATCTTTTCCTTGATTTTGGATTTTGAGCAGAAAGAAGAGTAGATGACGGTTTAGCGGTTAGGACGGTGTAACGGGTATGACGGTTTAGCGGTGTAACGGTTAGGACGGTTTAACGGGTGTAGCGGGGTGTACGGTTATGACGGGAAACTAAATGGGCTATTTCCTACCTAAAAATAGGAGCACCTAAATAATTACGATTTTTTTTTATACCTTGCGGAAAAAAATAAAAGATATATGGCAGCATCAGGTTCAAAATTAACCATTTTTGCTTCAATAGCAGCTAATCTAGGTATAGCTGTTTTAAAGTTTATTGCGTCTTTCTTTACAGGAAGTGCGGCAATGCTTTCAGAAGGTATTCACTCCGTCATCGACACAACCAACGGGTTGTTATTGTTATTGGGCATAAAAAGGAGTAAGAAAGGTCCCGATGAATTACACCCGTTTGGTCATGGTAAAGAGATTTATTTTTGGAGTTTTATTGTGGCGATTTTTATATTTGCTTTAGGTGGCGGAATGGCGATGTATGAAGGGATTAAGCACCTTTTGCACCCGCAAGGGCCGCCAGACCATTCTAAGGTTGCATGGAATTATGGAGTTCTTATTGGAGCGATGTTTTTTGAAGGAGCTAGTCTATGGGTCGCTTGGAAGCAGTTTCGGAAGGTGAATCCTACGGGGTTTAGGTCGGCTCTAGTAGAAAGTAAAGATGCCGCCACTCTTGCAGTTATTATTGAAAATGCGGCTGCCATGATAGGTCTTGTCATTGCCCTAATTGGTGTGACATTGACTTTTGTACTAGATGACTCTGTATATGATGCTCTGGCTTCCATTGCGATAGGCGTATTGTTGAGTTATGTAGCTTATTTTATGGCTCAAGAAACACGACATTTGTTGATAGGAGAGACCGTGTCGGATGCTGATTTGAAGATGATTAGGGATGTTTTGGATGATTATCCTGAAATTGAGTTTTTTGGCAACATAAGAACGATGCACTTGGGACCAGATGAAGTAATGGTCGGGCTAGAAGTAAATTTTAAGGATGATTTGACGATTGGTCAAGTGGAGCCTATCGTTCAGGATATCAAGAAGAAAATAGTCGCTAATGATGAGAAGTTTGAGCATGTATATGTTGAGACAAACTCTATCAAGAAATCTACTTATAATTAATTAAGATTCGGTACTTAAGTTTTACGGTATTGGGATAAATAGGCTTCGTATATGCTTAATTTTCGGGAAATTGGCAAAAGGTAATGAAGATAGGTCGCAACTAGTGGTTTCTTAAATCTTACCAAATTGGTTTGTCCAAAAAAAAGACCGCTACAACAATTGTTGTAGCGGTCTTTTTAGTTACTTATCCTTTATTTAGAAAGGACAGTTTTTACAAGGATCCACCTTCGGATTTGCTTTAGGTTGAGAGATGATTTCTTTATTGTCATCTAAATAACCAATTACTTTAAACTCTGTTCTACGGTTGAGCTGGTGCTCTTCTTCCGAACAAGGAGCAAGGTCTTCACAATTATTGACTAGGTTATTTTCTCCATACCCTTTGGCAGTGATTCTAGCCTTAGAGATACCTTTTTTGATAAGCCATTTGACGACAGCTTTAGCTCTTCTTCTAGATAGGCGGTCGTTGTAAGAGTCAGACCCCCTAGAATCTGTATAAGAAGATACTTCCAAAATCGCATTTGGATTGTCATTCATCATGGCAAAAACTTTCTCTAATTCTGGCTCGGCTTCGTCTCTAATGTACGATTGGTCAAAATCATAATAGATATCTACCAAGTAAGGGATAGGCTCACCATCAGCTACCGTACCAGGACCTGTTTGGAAAGTAGGTACGTTAGTGTAAGGCTCGTCATTTACATACATCGTTCCATCCTTATAGACCATACCGTTAGGGTAGGTGCCATCAGCAGGATTGCCAGATTTGCGATCAAGGTACTTTCCAGTAACAGGGTCGTAATACACATCTCCTTCCGTAGAAGCGATTCCCGCCTTGGTAGGCATTAGATTTAAGTTTTCATTAAAGGTCTTTCCTTCTTTAAGCCCTTTCGTGCAAAACTCATCAGAAGATGCTGCTAAATAATCCACTTTTTCACCTTTGACAGAATAACAACATTCTTTCGTTAATTCAAAATGATATTTTCCTGTAAGGTCAGTCGTATAGGTCTGTGTTTTTTCTTCTTCACAAGTAGAAACTAAAGTAACGGTAGCACCTTCTAAAGGTAGTCCAGTACTTTGGTCAAAAACGATACCATCTACATCAAACTTCTTTTCTTGCTCTAGAGGAATCTCTACAAAAACAGGGTCACCCATTTTGATGTCTTTGGTACAGCCTTCTTTACCATTGTCATCATATTCTTCTTTACTTGCGTCAAAAGTACAGCACATATCTAGTTTCATGTCGATTTGTGTTTTACCTTCGGCGTTGGTAGTAAGTGTTTCGCCAGTGCAGCTATTAAGGACTTTTGCACCTTCGATACCTTCGCCAGTTTCTGCATCATAAACAAAGATGTGAACAGGAGAAGCGACCTTGCGGAAAGCATAAATATCATCCCTTCCGGAGCCACCTTTTCTATCCGAAGCAAAATAGCCACAAGTGCCTTCTTCATTCATAATCAAGCTAAAATCATCTTCGGTAGAGTTGATAGGAGCACCTAGGTTTTCTGGTGAGCTCCATTCTCCGCCATCTTGTCTATTCATAAAGTAGATGTCTAGTCCACCTAGTCCAACATGACCATTAGAAGCAAAGAATAATTTTTCACCAGAAAAATGTGGAAAAATTTCATTTCCTTCTGTGTTTACTCTAGGGCCTAGATTGATAGGTGGCCCCCAAGATTCACCTTCTCTTTCGGTAACATATAAGTCCATGCCGCCAAAACCACCAGGCATATCAGAAGCAAAATACATTTTTTTGCCGTCACTATCAAGGGTAGGGTGTGCACAAGAATATTCATCACTGTTAAATGGTAGTTCTTCTACTTTTCCCCATTTATTGTCACCACCAGTAGCCGTATAAATCTTTAATTTGGTGATACCTTCATCACTGCTCTTTCTTTTTCTATGATTGTAGTTATTTCTAGTGAAATACATACGATCTTGATCCTTCGTAAAAGTGACCCCTGCTTCGTGAAATTTTGAATTAATTGACTTAGAAAATTTCTCAGGCTTACCATATTCATAAGTACAACCGATTTCACTTTTCTTCTTTTCTTTGGCGTCGATGTAGTACAACTCATTAAAAGGTTGTCCAGTCCACGTATGAATACGCTTTACGGCTGCTCCTTTGTCTCTTTCCGATGCGAAAATAATACCGTCTTTATAATAGGTCGGGCTAAAATCATCAAGATTAGAGTTAAAATCCATGTGCTCAACCTCATAAATACCCGTGTTTTTGGTCATCAATTCTTCTTGATAATCACAAGATTTTGCAAGGAATTTGCCACGAATATCTTCGGGAGCGGCATCGATGTACTGCTGATACCATTCTTTGGCAAGGTCGCATTTTCCATTAGCTTGTAGAGCCTGCCCATAATAAAGCTTATGAATAGGCTGTGCTTCGGGAAGTCTGACTACTTGCCCATACCAAAATTCAGCATTTTCGGTATCATCAATCTTACGATAACAGTCTGCCAAGTTGATTTTGGCTTCTGCAACATCGTTCTTTTCTAGTATTTGGTTGTAGGCATGGATTGCTGCTAGATACTCTAGGTTGTCCATGAAGTTCTTTGCCCGCTTTAGCTTTCCGGACTGTGCAAAAGCACTAGTGCCGAAAACAAATAGGAGGGCAAAAATGGAAAGAAATTTTATTTTTCGCATTTTAGTTATTTTTTCAATTTTGGTTAACATACTACTTTTTGTGCCGCAATGTTTCGTTTATTAGAAATATCGTGGTGTCTCGATTCGTCTAGTTTTGAAATCAAGCTCATATCCAAGCATTACTTCAAAAGAGCCGGGTGTTTCCTTGTTTATTTCCGTCAAGGTATAGTCATAAGCTGCACCGATGCGCATACCATTTCTTAGGTTGTAGGAAGCCCAAACATCTCCAGAGTCAAATGAACTCTTGTTATTAGAAAATTTCTCAATGGAAGACCTAAATGCTGTACCGACCCAAATCGTATTCATGAATAATACAGACAAATCTATATCGAATTCGGTTGGTGCATTAATGGCTTGCAAGTCCGCTGTTTTGCGTAGTTTACTGTCAATTCCTACGTTCTTTAGTAGTAGAGATGGCTTGAAAACAATGTCATCTCCTTTGATAGGAATGGCTCCACCAATAGTAAAATAGTAGTGTCTATATTGTTGGGCAATCAAAGAAGCTTCAATAGACGTGCTCTGATCTCTTAGTTTATGCTCAATTAAATGTGGCGAGCTCAAGCCTGTATAAAAGTGCTCAGTACTAAAATAAAGACCTATCCCAAAATTCGGCAGCCACTTATTGGGATTGTCTCCCATAAAAGCTACATCTGAATCTGTTTCTAGGTTTAATTTTTGCCAATCAGCTCGATAATTGGTCATTCCTCCTTGAATTCCAATAGCTAATTTTGCTTTTTTCCCGAAAGGGATGCGATAGGCATAGGCCAAATTTGCGCTTGTTGTTCTAGTCACTCCAATTTGGTCATGTAATAACGTTAGACCAACTCCTACACGATTTTCCCGCAAGGGAGTATGTACCGTTAAGGTTTGTGTATTGGGAGCTCCCTTAAAATTAATCCATTGTGTCCGATGCAACAAGGCAGCGCTCAAATGGTCATGTGATCCAGCATAAGCCGGATTGTAATAGAGTGAGTTAAACATGTACTTCGTAAACATGGGGTCTTGCTGCCCAAACACACTTGTACCGTACAGTACTACAAACGCAAGAATAAGTAAGTTTTTCATCTTATGTAAGTTGTTTATAATTCATGAAAAAAAAATCTAATTTATACTTTTCAAAAATCGTGCTAAAAAAGACTAATATGAAATTTGTACGTAACCAGTTTGTTTTATTCCTTTCCCATCATCAATTATATAAAAATAAGTCCCTGTCGTTAAAGGTGTTGCGTCCCATTTGCCGTCCCAATCATTTTGATAGTTTTTTGCTTCAAAAACAAGATTGCCCCACCTATTGTAGACATAGATATGGTGGTCGGGGATGTCTTCCAATCCCAATATCTTCCAAAAATCGTTGACAAAGTCACCATTTGGCGAAAAACCATCATACACAAATAGCCCGTCAATGTTGAGACATTTAGCTACCGTTATATAGATACTAGCAGTATCACAGGAGACAATATTGCAGACTTCATAGGATAAAGTGTCTATTGCATCACAAAAGTCTGGATTAGGTGTATAGGTGAGAATGCCGTCTTGATTGATGCCTGCACTTCCATTATTTCCCTGATTAATGATGCGCAGACTCGTAAATGCCCCATTGTTGGGCAATAAATCATTCTCAAGGATATTTTGGATAACTGATGAGTTTTGGATAGTCTCTAAATAATCATCTACGGCTATTGCCGGCAGGGTTGAAACAGAATCTGGCACAATAGTCACCACTAAAACGGTCGTATCGCAGAGTCCTGTATCATCACAATATACTAGACAGCTTGATTCGGTGCCCAGTTCTAGCCCGCCATAACTAACACAAAAGGTAGTCGGTAATAAAATAAAATTTACGGCTGTGCCAGATGAACCATCACAGATGTCTTCCAAACTGGACATTGTACCTGCAAAATTTGACGTGTCAACGCAGTATTCTTTGACGATACCTACCTTTATAGCAGTACGTACAGTATCTGGTGGTGTCGCTTGCGCAAAAAAAGAAATGCTCGAAAAAAGAATTAAAAGCAGTGTTTTTGTTAGTGTCTTCTTCATGGTATGTATTTGATGCGGTATAAGCTTAAAAATTATGCCAAAATCAACGCTCTATTACTTGTGTTTAACATATTTAAACAAAAATAATACGTTAATTACAAAAATAATCTATTTTCGTTCAATTGTACATTCATCAATTGTTGTTTAACTGAAACCAAATCAAAATGCATATTGACTTTTCGGAGTGGACTCAAAAGTTTTTTTGTTAAAACCAATCTTTTTTGAGCATTTAAAAATAAACTATCCTATATTTGCCCCATGAAACAAGCGACATACAAAAATATGTACATGATGATGAGTAAGGTTACTTACGCAAAGGTCATTTTTGTATCGTGTTTTTAGATTGACATGTTTCCTGAAAAAGCCTTTGTGATAGACACAAAGGCTTTTTTTTTGCTTAAAATTAAACTTAAATTAATGATTCATCTCGTTCGCATTTCTTTTTTTGCTTGGATGATGTCTATGGACATGATGCAAATGCATAGGTACTGCCTACATTGATACTTTCGTAAAAAGTTTTTCTTTTTAAAGTTCCTTTGGCAGTACCTAGTCAAAGGAACTTTTTTTGAATGAAATCCAATTTTAATTTTTAATCGAATACAATGAACCATTTAAATATAAGTACCCGTGCTATTCATGCAGGGCATAATCCTAGCGAAACAGGAACTACTAGAGCCGTCCCTATTTATCAGTCAACATCTTATGTCTTTGAAGACACCAAGCATGCCGCAGATGTTTTTGCACTGAAAATACCAGGGTTTATTTATACTCGACTCAATAATCCAACGGTTGATATTTTGGAAAAAAGAGTTTGCAGTCTGGAAGGAGGCATTGCGGGGGTCGCTTTTAGTTCGGGGGCCGCTGCGATAGCAACAAGCTTGTTGACCCTTCTAAAGGCGGGGGATCATATCGTCGCTTCAAATAGTTTGTACGGGGGAACTTTTAATTTGCTCAATGTTACTTTAAAGAGATTTGGGATAACAACTACATTTGTTAATCCAGATAATCCGGGGTCTTTTTCGGAAGCTATTTTGCCTAATACTAAAGTGATTTTTATCGAGTCTCTTGGCAATCCAAAGCTGGATGTGCTTGATATTCAGGCGATTGCAAATATAGCACAGCAAAATAAGCTGCCTTTAATTGTGGATAACACCGTGCCATCACCTTTATTACTAAATCCAATTAAATATGGAGCAAACATCGTGATACATTCCCTGACCAAATACATTGCGGGGCAAGGTAATTCTTTAGGTGGTATTGTTGTGGATGCGGGGACTTTTGACTGGTCTAGTGGTCGCTTTTTAGAATTCACAGAGCCGCATGCAGGGTATCACGGTTTGGTATATCACGAAGCCTTCGGTGCAGCGGCCTTTGCAGTAAAATTACGAATTGAAGGGTTACGTGATTATGGAGGGGCCTTGTCTCCTTTTAATGCTTTTCAAATAATTCAGGGATTAGAAACTTTGCCACTAAGAATTTTAAAACATAGTCAAAATGCTTTGGAATTGGCTCGCTGGCTAGAAAGTAGGCCCGAAGTAGCTTGGGTAAACTATCCAGGCTTGGCTTCAAGTCCTTATTATCAACTTGCCAAAAAATATTTGCCGAAAGGCCAGAGTGGAATAGTGACCTTTGGTTTGAAGGGGGGATTTGATGCTGCTCAAAAAGTAACAGATGCAACAAAATTGTTTTCCTTATTGGCTAATATAGGTGACACAAAATCTTTGATTATTCATCCTGCTAGTACAACTCATCAACAATTGGCTAGTGATGATTTGCTAAAATCTGGAGTGAGTCAGGATTTAATTAGGCTATCGGTGGGGCTAGAAGAGATAGAAGATTTGAAAGAAGATATTCGTCAGGCACTCAAAACTAATTTGTAAATGAAAAACAAAAATAAGTTGACAGTAACCCAAGCGACGACTTCTGTTTCAATAGAGTCTGCTCGTTCGCTAAATTTATACTACCAACCAATTCTGACAGGTGAAGGAGTAGTCTCCATTTCATATCAGATTTTTGGGCAGCCATTATATACTGCGCCAGTTGTTGTCGTTGTACATGCTCTTACCGGAAACTCCAACGTAGCAGGAAAAACGGGCTGGTGGTCGAGCTTAATTGGTGCTCAACATACCATTGATACCGATAAGATGACTGTCATTAGTTTTAATATTCCTGGAAATGGTTATGACGGTTTGTTGATTGAAGATTATCAGTGCTTTACAGCAAAAAAAGTGGCTTTTCTTTTTATTAGGACTTTGGAAATATTGCATGTAAAATCTATTCATGCGTTGCTTGGCGGCTCCCTTGGTGGGGGAATAGTGTGGGAAATGGCAGCACTTGCACCAAAGCTGGCTAAGTATCTAATTCCTATTGCAACAGATTGGAAATCAACAGATTGGATTATAGGGCACAATCGTGTACAAGAACAAATACTCCAAAATTCTATTCGACCATTACAGGATGCGCGGATGATGGCGATGTTATTTTATAGGACACCACAGTCCTTAGGAAGACGTTTTAAGCGCTCAAAAAATAGCATCAAACAGCAGTTTGAAGTAGCTGTTTGGTTGGATTATCATGGTAAGCGTTTGACTGAGCGATTTGAGTTGCTTGCTTATAAAATGATGAATCATTTGTTGTCTCATATTGATGTGGCAAAGGATGATTCTTTTGAAAATGTGATGGCTCCTGTGCAGTCGGAAATTATTCAGATTGGTATTGATACGGATATTTTTTTTGTAAGTCAAGAAAATATTAAAACAAAAGTAATACTGGATAAAGTCGGTATTCGGAATCATTATTTTGAGATTAATTCGATTCATGGGCATGATGCCTTTTTGATGGAATTTGAACAACTAGATAGAATATTAGCTCCGTTTTTTTTATAACGGTTCTTCTAGGGCTATTCTTGTCATTGGGCAGCTCTAAAGTGCTAGTACTAAGAAACAGTTGGAAAAAATAAAACAAATGAGAATATTAAAATTTGGTGGAAAATCATTAGGTAATGGGCAGGGAATTAAAAATGTAATTTCCATTGTTCAATCAAAATATAAGCACGAAGAAGCCATCGCTTTGGTGGTTTCTGCAAGGGGTGATAGCACTGATTGGTTAGGGTCTATGCTTGAAAGAGCTAGAAAAATGAAAGATTATCAAAAAGATTTTGTGGCATTTAAAGACTATCAATGTGCTCCTTCTTTAGGCTGGAACTATGATGGAATATTTGAACAAATAGCCTCAATCTTGGAAAGAACCAAGTTGTTGGGATGTTATAATCAGGCGACTAAAGATTTATTATTGGCTCAAGGTGAAATACTGTCGGCTCTAGTGGTGAGCCGCTTATTAAATGATAATGGAGTGCCGACGCAGTTTGTCGATAGCCGCCATTTTTTCATAACAGATGATTTATTTGGTTCAGCTAATATTTATGACGAGTTGTCTAGGTGTTTGACTAAGCGGTATTTTGAGTTTTTTCCGCAAGGGGTAGTTCCCGTTGTTACAGGTTTTTTGGCTAGTACCGGAAGCCATGTTACCACGACATTGGGGCGTAATGGGAGTAATTATTCCGCTTCTTTGTTAGCCAAATATCTTGGCGTGAAGGGAGTGGAAAGCTACACAGATGTTGATGGTATTTTTACAGCAGATCCTAATGTAGATACTGATGCACAATTAATTCCAAAACTAACTTTTGAAGAAGCGGAAATCATCGCTAAATCTGGGGCCGGAATTTTACATGAAAAGACAATTCAACCCTTAAAGGATGGTAAAATCCCATTGCATATTCTCAATAGCTTTAATTTGAATAGTACGGGTACTTTGATTGAAGCACGATGCTTAAATAAAATAATCCAAGACGAATAAAAGCCCAAAAATAGCTGACGCTACTCCGTTAGTTGTAAAAAATGCTAAATTGACTCGACTCAAGTCATCGGGTTTGACGATTAAATGCTGATAGATTAGTGAGCTGACAAAGACTAAGCCACCAAGCCATGTTATCCAGTTGATTGGGTCTAGTGAGTTGACTGTCAAGTAGATAGCGTAGGTCATGATTCCTGCGGTGAGTACATGGGTTAGTGTCGAAAGTGTCAAAGCCTTTTTACTACCTAGAAAAGTCGGAATGGAATGGAGTGCTTGGGACTTGTCAAATTGCTCATCTTGCAACGAATAAATAATGTCAAATCCTGCCACCCAAGTAAAGACAACAATGCTGTATAAAATCGGGATTAAGGCGAATTGCCCCGTTACCGCAAGGTACGCTCCAATCGGAGATAAGGCAAGACCAACACCCAGTACATAATGACTTAAAGACGTAAATCTTTTGGTGTAGCTATAGCCAAGAACAACCAACAACGCCACAGGCGAAAGCGCAAAACATAACGGATTGATCATCCAAGAGACCAACACAAAAAGCCCGACATTGATAATAATAAATATCAAGGCATTTTGGGGCTTGATAATCCCTGCGGCAATCTCTCTGGAGGCTGTCCTAGGGTTGGCTTTATCTATTTTGCGGTCAGCATAGCGATTAAAAGCCATGGCGGCACTGCGTGCAAACACCATGGCTAATATCACATAGATTAATTTGTCAAACGGAATGTCTCCACCTGTATAGATGACCCCCAAAAAAAAACCAACCAATGCAAAGGGGAGCGCAAAAATAGTATGGCTAAACTTTATGAGGGAAAGGTAGTTTTGGAGCATCGTTTATTTTTTCTTTGGCTTTACTTCGCCTGTCAGGAAAATCTTAGTTTTTATGGGCTCTGTATTAGCCGTTACGGTGACGTATTTGCTTGTTTTGCCTGGTCTGCCTTTAGAGTCAAATACGAGTTCTATTTCGCCTGTTTCTCCTGGTGCGACAGGTTCTTTTGAAAAGGTCGGTACGGTACATCCACAGCTTGCTTTGGCGTTTTGAATGATTAAAGGCTCGGTGCCTACATTTGTAAATTCGTAAACATGCTTGGCTTTGAGACCTTCGTTAATGGTGCCAAAGTCGTAACTGTCCTCTTTGAATTGTATTTTTGTGGTAGGCCCTGTAACGACTACCTTGTTGTCGTTTCCTTTGTTGATTCTTTCATTGGATGGCGGTGCCGATAGCTTTGCTTTTGCTGCTTGACGAATTGCTTTTTCATCACTTGAAACGGAGTTGCAGCTAGCTAAAAATAAAATGCTAGCAAATAGTATTAAAGTCGATTTTATGGACATGATTCTATTTTTTGATTAAACAATGGGCAAAGTTAGACCGCTTTTTCTTCTTTTCAAATTTTTTTGCCTAAATGTTAATGAAATACGGGGCATTATTTCTTTGAGATGAATTTTTGAAATTGCTCAAGTGATAGCGAGCTTAAGTTGTTTTTTGCGGCGACACCCGCTTTCCTTGCTGCCAAAATGCCATATTGAATGTCGCCGATTCCCTGAATACTATGAGCATCAGGATTGATAGAAATTTGCACACCCTTGTCAAGCGCTTTTCTAATGTGTTGATAATCAATGTCTAATCGGTATGGGTTGGCATTTAATTCAACAGCAACCTGATGTTTGGCGCAAGCATCCAAAATCCGGTCTATGTCAATAGGGTAGCCTTCTCGTGCCAGCAATAATCGACCAGTAAGGTGTCCTAAGATTCGGGTTTTGGGATGCTCAATGGCGGCAATCAATCGTTGGGTTGCAGTCGTGCGATCCATGCGCAAGTTTGAGTGAATGGAAGCAATGATGATGTCAAATTTGTCCAATAAATCATCATCATAGTCCAAGTTTCCATCATTTCGAATGTCTGACTCAATGCCTTTTAAAACATGAAATCCGTCTAATTTTTGGTTAATGGCATCAATTTCTTCCATTTGAGCCAAAACTTGCTCAGCTTGGAGACCATTTGCATAAAAGGCTGATTTTGAGTGGTCGGTGATAACGAGATATTCATAGCCATTTTTTTGAGCTTCTAGCGCCATTTCTAGTATTGTATTGTGCCCATCACTCCATTGGCTATGTGCGTGGATGACTCCTTTGATGTCGTTTTTAGTAATAAGATTTTTGATGATTTGATCGGATGGAAGCGAGCCCCAACGTAGCTCTGGTGGGCAAAAAGGTAGTTTAGCTTGCGCAAAAATAGCTTCTTCATTTGGGGATGGGTGTAGGTTTTTTATTTTGTCAAGAACCAATTGGTTGAACTCCTTTTTTCCAGAAGTATCAAAGAGCTTTTTCCCAAACTCATCTGTGGGGCAGTGGAAAATTTTGAAAGGAACCCCAAGCTTGCTTTTTCCCGTAAGGGCAGTGTTCGCCTGCTTTTTTAGCTGTGGATACGCTTGCGCTAAAAAATTAATATCAACATCTGTGACAAACTCTATAGCCTTGAGGATAGGGTCTTTTCGCCGAAAGGCGCCTGTAAAGGAAAGTCGATTTTTTTTAGGTATTTTTTCTCGAAAGAACTCAAACAAAATGTCTGCTTCATTTTTAATATTAGCCCACAAAAAGGAATCACTGTTTTGTAAGAAAAAATTTATTTTTTGGGCAATATCTGTTTGGGTCTTTTGCCCAAATCCTTTTAGCTGGACAAGTCGATTTTCATTGCAGGCATATAATAATTCTACGGGGCTTTCTATGCCGAGTTCTTTCCAAATTGTTTTTATTTTTTTAGGGCCGATGCCTTTTATTTTTAGTAATTGCAAAATTCCTTTTGGGGTCTTGTTTTGATATTCTTTAAGTAAGGTAAGTTGTTGATTATCAATTATTTCTAATATTTTGTCTAAGGTAGAAGCGCCAATACGTGGGATTGATTTTATTTCTATTGGTGACATTTCAGCGATAGGCTTGGACAGCTTGCGAATGTTTAGATAAGCATTTTTATAGGAGCGAATTTTGAAAGGATTGTCATCATGTATTTCCATGAGTTTGACTAAAGAGTCAAAATAGCTGGCAACTTCTTTGTTGGTGATTTTCATGGCTAAAAATTAGGATTAAAAGTCACGATGGTCCCGTTTTTCCCTACAAGAACTCCGACATCATCAAGTACATCAATATCATGAAATTCTATGTCAGGCAATGTCTCCCCAATAGTCCAATTTTTGCCGCCATTGGTTGTTTTCCAGAGTAAACCATGCTCCCCCGTAATGAATCCAGTTTGGTCATCAGTAAACTTTAGCGCACGGAAAGCTGTTCTTTTCGAATAAGTATTTTTCTTTTGTAAATAAGTCCAGTTTTTGCCACCATCTGTTGTTTTTAGGATGGCGCCTGCATTACCAATGATGTAGCCGACTAGGGGAGAAGGGAAGTCAACGTCCACATAAAAATCTCCAAAATTATGAAGTCTTTTCCAAGTCCCGTCAGACTGCATTTTTAGGATGATACCGTATCCTACGATGATGGCATTAGACTTGGAGATATAATCAATGGCGCGCAGAGAATGGTTGAAGCTATCAATCTGCATAATGGACTGATTGGCTCCAAGCTTAAAAATATAACCATTTTGATAGGCGACTCCAGTAACTGCTAGACCCGTAGAGTCATCAAGGTAAGTGATGTCCCTTAAAACATCAAAGGAGCTAAATAATTTATTGGAATACCAAGAAGCGGGAGAGCTGGCAGGCTTGGATAAGATGTAACCCGTATATCCTACAGCCGTTAGGCTATTGGCGTTGTCTAAGTGAATGGCATTCAATCTTTTAGGAGCGATGCTGTCGATGCTAACGGAGTCCTGATGGATAATATTTGCATAAATACCTGTAGCCCAAGCTTCACCACCGACTATGTGCCAATTGTCTAAGGATTGCATTTTGACGCAAGTCAAGTCATAGTCATAAGGGAAATCAAAAAAAGCCCAAGAAACTGTTACTTTCGATTCTTTATGACAAGAACTCAAAAGTAACAGCCCTAGGGCAATGGAAAAAAATACTGATTTTTTAGTCACTCCAATTCAATTTTCAATAATGTATGAATATTGAAAGGATTAGACCGATATATTGTTTATTTGTGTGCTACTCTTTTGGGAGCAGTCGGAAAGAAAGCCTGTCCATAGTGGACATATTGGTTTTTGGCAAGTAAAGGAAACTTGTATTGCTTCGCAAAAGTCTTGATAAAAGCAGTTAGCTCATCCAAAGGAACCACCTTAGACTCCGGCTTAAGATAGTAAGCGATGTGTTTGATAGAGCCATCTTTGTTCCAAAAGACATTCATCCAAACCTGAACACCATCCATGTTGTAGCCAATTTCATTGGAAAAAGTTTCCATTTCTTTAAGCATGGTCATCCATTTGGTATAAGCCACTTGCATGTCACCTTTGCACTCGTCAAGGAGCATGTTAGAGTATTGTTCGGTCATTGCATCGTATTGCTCTGCGTGTTCGCCAAGGATAAACACAAGAGGTAAGTTGTCAGAAGAGTTAACTGTAGGCCCTTGAGCAAAAGTAGCTGTGGAAGCTAAGAAAGTGAATACCAATAAGGCAAGAAAATTTCTCATTAAAGTCGAATTTGAAATGTGGATAAATTACCTTTTGGTCATAGTGTATATTCACAAAAGGTCTTTGAAGGGAGGCTATACACTGCCATAAGAAACAAAATGGATGCCAGAAAAAATAGGTAAAACTCCCAATTAGCTTCAAAATTTGGACGAAATTAAGGTAAATCGAACTAACAACGCAGTTTATATATTGAATATTGCCCCAATAAATGGTTAAATGATTACCTTCGCCTTTATGGAGGAATGTTGGTTTAAGCGGCTAATTGTTTTTTTGGGGGGGGCGTATCATAAGATTACTAATCAAAACGTGCAAGAATGGTCATAGATATCATCTTTTTTATCTCTGCAGTCTATGGGTTTTATGTGGGCTATAGCAAAGGAATCATAAAAACGGTCTTTTCCACTTTATCAATAGTTTTAGGTTTGATGGCTGCGATGAAATTTTCGCCCTATATGACCAGTTTTTTGGAAGATACGTTTAGCAAATCACCATTGATGTTTATTGCGGGATTTGTGGTTACTTTTGTGGGAGTGATGTTATTGGTTCGCCTTTTGGCAAAAACGGTAGAAGGCATCTTCAAAACCATAAAAATTAATGCTATAAACAAGGTTGCAGGGGGGATTTTGATGTCTGGATTCTTTATTTTGTTATTTAGCATCTTGGTATGGTTTGGTAATGAGGCCAAAGGGATAGATACCCAGACCAAGGAAACTTCCTTTTCTTATCCTTATTTGGAGAAAATCCCCGTTGAAGCAAGGGGTGTTTTTATGACGTTGAAGCCTGTATTTCAAGATTTTTGGAATTATGCGATGGATTCTATGGATAGATTTAAGCGTGCAGGGTTAGAAGAAACGGAGGAGACAGATATTAAAGATTTGCCAAGTGATGGAGAAAGTTGATTAATAACATTATACTTTCGTAAAACTATGTTATTCTGATAGAAAGCGTACTGATTGTAGTGTATTTTAAAGTAAGATATTTGTTGCTGATTAGTAAGTATTTATACGTACTTTTTGAAAAAAAAATGGATATTTTGGATATTTTTTGATTTTAACTAAAAACAAATGTTAAAAATTATTATTGGTAGAGTGATTATTTGCCTTTTAACGCAGAAAGTGTTATCTTTGTAGCATCCAATCCGACTGCTGATTACAATTGCATACATTCGTATGCCCTTTGATGTATTGAATTACTTAATTTTTAATCTCCTAAAATATTCTTCCATGAACGGAAAACTTACACAAATTATTGTTTTTCTTTCTGCTTTTTTCTTTACTACTGCGATGTACGGATTTTCTGTACAAATTAGCTCTACCAATGTCACTTGCAATGGTGCCAATGATGGAACTGCTACCGCAAATATAGTAGATGGGGCAGGGGGTACCTATTCTTTCTTATGGAGTACAGGCACTTCTGGACAAACAATTAACTCATTAGCACCAGGTAGTTACTCCGTAACTGCAACTGATGCAACTACAGGAAACACTACATCAAGTAGTGTTTACATTTCAGAACCAGCAGCATTGTCTTTGATAATGAATGCTTCTTACGAAACTTGCGACATCAGTAGTGATGGTACGGCAAGTGTTCTTGCTTTTGGTGGGACTCCGCCTTACACTATTTTGTGGGATGATCCTGCGGGGCAATCTTGGTGGGTTGCTTATAACTTGCATGTAGGTACTTATACAGTGACTATTACAGATGCTAATGGATGTTCTATTCAGGGATCTGCTACTGTTCAGCCATCTCCAGAAGGTATTTGGTTGGGTACTTCGGCTACAGATGCAACTTGTGCATCAAACTGTGATGGTACGGCAACGACAATGCCAATGACGGGGTTAACTCCTTATACTTATCAATGGTCCGGTACTTCTCAAACTTCTGACCACGTGACAGGTTTGTGTGCAGGTACTTATGATGTTACGGTAACGGATGCAAACGGCTGCGTAGCTGTGGATCATGCGACCGTTAATGAGCCTCCTGTCGTTAATGCAAATGTATCTTCCACTCCTGCTGGATGTTCAGGGATTAATACAGGCTCTGCAAGTGCTTCGGGCTCTGGTGGTACACCTGATTATACTTATGCTTGGTCTAACGGTGGTAATACTGCTACTATTATGGATTTAAGCCCTGGTGATTATACAGTCACAGTGACAGACGCAAATGGTTGTACAGCGGTAAATACCGTTAATGTAGGGCAATCTGGTTCATCTAACTTAGGTTTTACATTGAGTGCAAACGATGCGACTTGTTATGGCAATTGTGATGGTGCTGCTTCAGTAACGATTACTTCTGGTGACGCTCCATATTCTTACAACTGGAGCACCAACACTACAGGAAATAGTGTTTCTGGCTTATGTGCTGGTCAATATTCTGTAACTGTTTCAGATGCAGGTAATTGTCCAATAGTACAAACCTTTACCATTGGGTCGCCCGATGAAATTGTTATCAATACGAATTCTACTCCTGCTAATTGTGGTGCTTCTGATGGTACCGGAACAGCTACTGCTACAGGTGGCAATGGTACTTATACATATACTTGGTCTAATGGTCAAACAACCGCTACGGCAACTGGATTAGCTCCTGGTATGCACAGTGTGACTGTTACGGATTTTCGTGGTTGTTCGGCAACTGCAACTGTTGTTGTCGGTCAAACAGGTTCAAATATTACTGCGGATATCACAAGTACGTCAGCTAGTTGTTCAGATTCCAGCGATGGTACTGCGACTGTTACCGTAACTTCTGGTGCCGGCAATTATACTTATGCTTGGTCAAGTGGTGCATCTGGTGCTACTGCAACAGGTTTGGCTGCGGGTAGTTACTCTGTGACTATTTTAGATGCGGGAGGCTGTCCATTAATTAAAACCGTAACTGTTGGGGCGCCTGCTCCAATGGAGATTAACTTTACTACCACACCTGCTACATGCGGCGAAGCTAATGGCTCTGCTGCTGCAACGGTTACAGGCGGTACAGGGGCTATTACCTACTTATGGTCTAATGGCTCAACAGACCCTTCTATTACAGGAGTATCTGCAGGCAATTATTTATTAACTGTTGCAGATGCTAATTTATGTTTAGCAGCTGCTACAGCAACAGTACAACAAGATGGGCAGGTAGCAGCTACAGCAACAACAACAGCCGTCTCCTGTAATGGTGGCAGTGATGGAACCGCAACTATAACGGTGACTAATGGAACGGCTCCTTATACTTACGCTTGGGAAAATGGTGGTACTACAGCCACGACCACTGGTTTACCTGCTGGCACCCAAGGATGGACAGTAACAGATGCTACCGGTTGTATGGCTACTGGTGTGGTTACTATCAGTGAACCAACCGCAATGGTCTTAACGACTTCTTCTGAAAATGCTAGCTGCGGTGGAGACAATGGTTCTGCTAATGTAGAAGTAACAGGCGGCACGGCTCCTTATACCTATAAATGGAATGACTCTTTTGGTCAGACAGGACACATGGCTATGAGTATTCCTGCTGGTGATTATGTCGTAATGGTGACAGATGCTAACGGTTGTACGGCCAATGCGTCTGTAACGGTAGGAGATACACCAGGTTTTACTTGTAATGCTATTGTTGCTTCAAGTTATAACGGTGCTCATATAAGCTCTATTGGTGGCAATGATGGTTCGGCCACGGTGACTACAAATGGTGGTAACCCAGGATTCTTTTCCTTCCTTTGGTCTAATGGAGCAACAATCCAACAGGTTACTGCTTTGGCGGCTGGGACTTATACGGTTACGGTTACAGATGATGTGACTGGGTGTACTTGTGAGTCTACTGTTACCTTAGAAGATCCTGCCAAGCTTGGTAACTATGTTTGGATTGATGCTAATACAAATGGTATCCAAGATCCAGGTGAAGTTCCTGTTGAAGGAATAGCTGTTCAGGTTACAGGTACTTCTGCTTATGGCTTGATGATAGATTTGTCAACTACGACCGATGTAAATGGTATGTATATGTTTACATTGCCTCCTGGTGATTATAAGGTGACATTTACATTGCCTGCTAATCATGAGTTTACTACGGCAAATGCTGGTACTGATGATGCTATGGATAGTGATGTGGATCCTGCAATGGGTATGACTCAGGTCGTAACCCTAACTCCAGGACAATACAACCCTGATTTGGATGCTGGTTTGATTAAGAATTGCGTAAGCGTAGGAGACTTTGTATGGTATGATACTGACCAAAATGGTATTCAAGATGCTGGTTCTGTAGGAGTTGAAGGCTTTGTCGTCAATTTATTGGATGCAGCGACGGGTGCTATTGTCCAAACTACCACTACGGATGCTAATGGAGCTTATCTATTTGATTGTGTGGTAGATGGTGATTATATCGTTCAATTTGACCCAACAAGCTTACCGAATGGTTATCAATTTGCAAAAATCAATGCAGGTAATGATGCTTTCGATAGTGATGCTTCAGGAGAATCTGGCGAATCAGCTTCGTTTACAGTGAGCACTTCTACAGGAGATATTTTGACTATAGATGCTGGTATTCATACGATATGTAATGAGATTACAGCTCCAGGAACAATTGGGTATTCACAGGCTATTTGTCCTGGGCAGGTACCTGATGAGCTGGTTACGATAGTTGAAGCTTCAGGAGGGTCTGGAGACTTAGAGTATTTGTGGATGAAGAGTATTGCTCCAGGTGGTGTTTTAGAGCCGATCCCTGGTAATACGAATGCTCCCAATTATCAGCCACCGGCATTGTTTGAGACTACGGAATATAGAAAATGTGTACGTCGTGCAGGGTGTGTGAAGTGGAAAGAACCTGCAGCGATAACGATTACCGTAAAAGATACTTGTGGTAATGGTTTTGTAAGCATTACAGGTTCTTTGAGTAGTCTTAATCAAACCGTTGAATTAGAATGGGTGTCAGGTGCTGAAAATGGAGATTATACCTACCAAATTGAGCGTTCTGCTACTGGTGAAGATTTCTTTGCTATGGACGTTATGTTGGGACATGGTGTTACTAATGGTTTTAATAACTACCACTACACTGATGAGCACCCACGTAATGGCACTAATTACTATAGAGTTGTTATGAAAGGCGCTAATGGATTTGAGATGAGCTCTGATATTATTAAGATTATGGCTAAGAAGTCTGGTCAAGATGATTTTGCGATCTTCCCGAACCCAGCAGGTGAAGTCTTTTATGTGGATATCATGAAAGATAAAGTAACTACTGGTCAAGTAGCTATTTATGATGCTAACGGTAAGATGGTTAAAATCTTTAATGTTGAAGCAGGAAATAGTGGACCACGTAGATTCTTAATTCCGGATCTTTCATCTGGTGTTTACTTCGTAAAAGTAATTGTTGATGGCGAAGTGAAGATGATGAAGCTTAGAAAAGAGTAATTTTTCTTAGCTCTTAAATAAAAAAGGGATGTGTCACTTGTGGCGCATCCCTTTTTCTTTTGCCTTATTCTCTTATCTTTGCAGAAAAAAATACTTGCGTAAAAAACTCCTTGAAAAATTGCAGATGGATTCTTGGACCTTTGAAGATATGGCCTTGGATATTTATGCCTATCAATCTGTTCACAATCCAGTCTATCATCAGTTTTTAACGTTATCTGGTCAATTTGACAAACCTATATCTCAAATAGAAGATATCCCTTTTTTGCCGATTTCTTTTTTTAAAAGTCATGAAATAAAATCGGGAGCATGGGAGACCAGTACCTTATTTGAAAGTAGTGGCACTACGGGCGCTATTCCTTCCATTCATCATGTAAGAAACCAACAATTTTACTTGTCAAATGCCCAACGAATTTTTGAAAAGCAATATGGTGCTTTGGAAGAATATCATCTATTTGCCCTATTGCCAGGATACCTTGAAAGGTCTAATTCGTCGTTAGTGGCGATGGCTGATGATTTTATATCCAAAACCCAGAGCCCTTTAAGTGGATTTTATCTTCATGATTTTGTGGCGTTAAAAGATGTTTTGGCGAAAGCAAAAAACAGCAATAGAAAATGCCTGTTGTTGGGAGTGAGCTTTGGTTTATTGGATTTTGCGGAAGCGCATCAAATGGATCTGTCTCACTGCCTAATCATGGAAACAGGGGGAATGAAAGGACGAAGAAAAGAATTGATTAGAGAAGAATTGCATCAAATATTGAAGACAGCCTTTAATGTGTCCGCCATTCATTCTGAATATGGGATGACGGAGCTTTTTTCGCAAGCCTACTCCAAAGGCGACGGTGTCTATACTCCAGCAAAGACAATGCGGATTCTTTTGAGAGAAGTGAATGACCCATTTGCTTTAGCTCCTTTCGGAAAAACAGGACTAATAAATGTGATTGATTTGGCCAATATGGATACGTGTAGTTTTATAGCTACAGATGATATTGGACGTATATCGCAAGACTTTCAATTTGAAGTGTTGGGGAGATATGATCAAAGTGATGTGCGTGGTTGTAATCTAATGGTGTCGGATTTGTAAGGTCAATATTGGGGGATATTTGCATAAATGGCTAATTCCTATTAACTTCGTTATTCGTAACTATTTAGATGCTCCTATTTTTAGGCAGAAAATAGGCATTTTGTGGCAAAAATCTGCGGTACCTAAATAGTTACCGTTATTCTAAAAAACTGATTATGCGTCAATTCTTGTTGTTTTTTGTGTTTGTGGTCTTATTGTGGGGGTGCGTTGATCCGCCAAACTACCCCGATGAGCCTGTTATCGAATTTGTAGGAATGAACAAACAAATTATGAAGCAAGGCGGCCAGAATGAAGATACCATGATAGTCAGCTTCTCCTTTACGGATGGTGATGGTGACCTAGGCAGCAAACAATCCACTACCGAGCCGACTGACCCCAATGTCTTTTTGATTGATTCTAGAGATGGCTATGAAGGAAATACTTTCCAAATACCTTTTATACCAGAAGAAGGGGCTGGTAATGGGATTTCAGGAACAGTGGACTTAAAGATTTTTACAGCATGTTGTATCTTTGGTGATGGTACCGCTCCTTGTGGTGTTTCTCCTTCTAAAACAATGGATACCTTATATTATAGCCTTTATATCAAAGATCGGGCTGGCCATAAATCTAATGAGATACAGGTGGGGCCTATTTATTTGCGGTGTGAATAGGTGTCGCTTTGCCTTCGGCGTTCAACTTGCCTTCGGCGTTCAATTTGTCCTTTGGACGTTCAATTTGCCTTCGGCGTTCAATTTGTCCTTCGGACGTTCAATTTGCCTTCGGCGTTCATTTGTCCTTCGGACGTTCATTTGCCTTCGGCGTTTATAGAAATTTCAGTTAGCCAAATTCATACCCTTGAACTTCACCCTTTTCACCCTTTCACCCTTCACCCTTAATAACCCTTCACCCTTCACCTTTATAATCACCTAAAAAACGAAGAAACCTTTACTTCTTTGGAGCCAGGCGTATATTTATAAAATCCTTCACCGGACTTTCTGCCTAGTTTTCCAGCCATGACCATATTTACCAGTAAAGGCGACGGAGCATATTTGGGATTTCCCAGCCCTTTGTGAAGGACATTCATGATGGCCAAACAAACATCTAAACCAATAAAATCAGCTAATAAAAGTGGACCCATAGGGTGAGCCATTCCTAATTTCATCACGGTGTCTATCTCTTCTACGCCAGCGACGCCTTCATTGAGTGTAATGATGGCTTCGTTGATCATCGGCATAAGGATGCGGTTAGCCACAAAACCAGGGTAGTCATTGACTTCGACAGGTACTTTTCCTAGCACTTTAGACAAATCCATGATTTTCTTAGTCGTCGGATTGGAAGTAGAGTAGCCGCGGATGATTTCTACCAATTTCATGATAGGGACCGGGTTCATAAAGTGCATGCCGATGACTTTTTCAGGTCTTTTGGTCACTGCGGCAATCTTTGTGATGGAGATCGATGACGTATTGGTTGCCAAAATCGCTTTTTTGGGCGCAAGCTCATCCATCTGCTTAAAAATACTTAATTTGATGTCCGTATTTTCGGTAGCCGCTTCAATGACTAAATCGACACCTTTTAAACCGTCCTGCATGGCAGTCATGGTGGTTAAGTTGCCCAAAGTTTTTTTCTTTTGTGCTTCGGTTAGACGCTCTTTTTTGATAAGTCTGTCTAGGTTTTTTGCTATGGTGGCAAGCGCTTTGTCTAACGCTTTTTCAGAGATGTCAATTAGGTTGACTTGAAATCCTGCTTGCGCAAAAACATGGGCAATTCCATTACCCATAGTACCTGCTCCGATGATGGCTATTTTTTTCATGATTCGTTTTGTTTTAAGGATGGCAAAGGTAATAGATGGAACTTGGTATTGCAACTTTATGCAAATGAATTTGCGTTGCCTTTATGCAAATGAATTTGCGTTGCCTTTATGCAAATGAATTTGCATTGCCTTTATGCAAATGAATTTGCATTGCCTTTATGCAAATGAATTTGCATTGCCGCAAAAAAAGGAAGGAAGCTAACAGCAGCTCCCTTCCACAAACAAACAATCAGTACTATGATTTTTCTGCTCTAATCGATTTTTTCTAATTTTCCCGAAGCCGTAAAGGCGCCAAATTCAATATAATAGAAGAAGGCACTACTTGGTAAGTTCTCTAAGTTTATTTCTTCTTCATCTAGTTTAGAAGTTTCTTTCCACTCGTAGGAGGCAAGTACCTGCCCCCACGCACTGTAGAAAAATAGGTGTATATCCGTAGGTTTTTCGGTTTCTACATCTAGGAGATAATAGCCCGAACCAGGATTTGGGTTCAATTTGTAGAATACACCGCTTAAGGTATCTTTTACTGAAACTTCTTGGTCGTATTGGTCTGTGCCACAGGTATTTGAAGTCAATAGCAGGACATGATAATTACCATACGAATCATATTCGTGTATTGGGTTTTGAGCATCTTTAATATGTCCGTCCCCAAAGTCCCAAGTATAAGTCGTATTTGGCGCAAGCTGATGATTAAAGGTCGCTGTTTTCTCGAAAGTACTAAATGTAAAATTCGCATTTGGCATCGTATCCACTTGTACTTGCTTCGTTACAACTATGGAGTCACTACTATTGTAAGCCGTCAAAGTGATGGTATATATGCCCGCCGTGTTAAATGTAACTGTCGGAGATATTTCTGAAGATACCGTAGGGTCTCCTTGCGGAAAATCCCATCTTACACTATCCGCATTGACCAATAATGCCTGACAATCAATAGTCATTGGACCACAACCAATCGTATCACTCATTTGTATAGCGGCTTCAGGTAACCCTTCTCCGATAAAAACATTTTGATTGGTAGAGTCTTGACCACAGGCATTGGACACCACTAGCGTGATGAAATGGAAGCCATAATCTCCATATACATGACTTGGGTTTTCATCTGTCGAAGTGGTTCCATCCCCAAAATCCCATAAGTAGGTCTCGCCAAATTCAGATTGATTAGTAAACTGAATAGTTAGACCATTGCCAGATGCATTAAACGATGCCATGGGGTATTCATTTACCGTAATATAGTTGAGCATCTCGACCGTATCTGTTTTCGTGCCATTGCTCACAATTAGGGTCATGGCATATGTCCCTGATAGATTATAGGTTATGCTTGGATTTTGATCCGTTGAAGTACTTGGAGTGCCTCCTTCAAAAGTCCATAGCCAAGATGTAGGACTATTTAATGTTTGGTCGGTGTATTGTACCGTCATTGGTGCGCAACCAATAGTATTATCTGCGGTGAATGCAGCTTGAAAACCGATGTTCTGCGTTAGTTCAACCAAGTGTGATGTCGTATCGCTTCCGCAATCATTGGTCGCTATTAGGCTAACCAAATAGGTACCGATTGTATCGAATGCATGGAATGGGTTTTGTTCTGTCGATGTTTGATTGTCGCCAAAATCCCACTTATAGCTTGTTGCATTGGTGCTAGTATTATTAAACGATGTCATGAGCCCCCCCGAACTAAACACAAAATCTGCCGTGGGTTTATCATTGGCCGTAATATAATTGGTGATTGTGATACTGTCCGTAGCTGCTCCATTAGATACCACCAAAGTAACATTAAATTGCCCAGGGTTATCATAAACAACCACGGGGTCTTGAGCCGTAGAAGTCGCAGGCGTACCACCCGGGAAAGTCCAGCTCCACGAAGTAGGATTATTGGTCGAAAGATCAGAAAATTGAACGGTCAATGGTGCGCATCCTTCCGTAATATCCGCTGTAAATCCTGCCGTAATCGCCTGATCCAAAATCACAATCGTCTCCGTTGTAGTATCTTGTCCACAGTCATTAATGGCAATCAACACCACATCATAGGATCCAGGATTGGCGTAAGTGTGATTAGGATTGACTTGCGTCGAAAATTGCCCGTCTCCAAAGAGCCATTGATAAGTATTGGCATTGTTGGAGTTGTTGGTGAAAGCCGCAATCAGCCCCGAAATACCAGCCGTAAAGGTCGCTGTCGGTTTGTCGTTTACGGTGATGTAATTATTGATAGTATAGGCATCTGGCCCCGCACCATTGGAGACCGTAAGAGATACATCAAATTGCCCGGGATTATCATAAACAACCACAGGGTTTTGAACCGTAGAAGTCGCAGGCGTACCACCCGGGAAAGTCCAGTCCCACGAAGTAGGATTATTGGTCGAAAGATCGGTAAACTGAACAGTCAATGGCGCACATCCTTCCGTAATGTCCGCTACAAAGTCCGCCACAATCGGCTGGTCAGGAATAACAAGCGTATGAGTAATGGTATCTTGCCCACAGTCATTAATGGCAATTAATACCACATCGTATGAGCCAGAAGTCGCATAAGTGTGATTGGGTGCCCAGGTCGTGGATGTTTGTGCGTCTCCAAAATCCCAAAAGCAGGTCGTTGCATTAATCGAACTATTTGCGAAAGCGGCTGCATATCCATTGGAATTGGATGCAAAATTGGCGGTAGGAACGGTATTCACAGTGATGTAATTCGTTACCGAAACGGTATCGGTTCCAGAGTTATTGGTTGCAATTAAAGTGACATCAAATTGCCCAGAGTTATCATAAACAACCACAGGGTTTTGAGCCGTAGAAGTCGCCGGCGTACCACCTGGGAAAGTCCAGTCCCAAGAAGTAGGATTATTGGTCGAAAGATCAGAAAATTGAACGGTCAATGGTGCGCATCCTTCCGTAATATCCGCTGTAAATCCTGCTGTAATCGCCTGATCCAAAATCACAATCGTCTCCGTTGTAGTATCTTGCCCACAGTCATTAATGGCAATCAACACCACATCATAGGATCCAGGATTGGCGTAAGTGTGATTAGGATTGACTTGCGTCGAAAATTGCCCGTCTCCAAAGAGCCATTGAT
>CAMZKG010000024.1 GCA_947311105.1 uncultured Saprospiraceae bacterium | reverse complement strand
TTTTAGGACGAATTCTAGTTTGATGTCCAGTTTCTTTGCAATGCTTTCGGGTGAATGTCCATCTTGGAGTAATTGAAAAATTTCCACCGCCTTTTGTATGCCTTCAATCTTTCCTTCAATCTTTCCTTCAATCTTTCCTTCTACCTTTCCTTTTTTGATGCCTTTATCTTCTCCTTTTTTTAGAATGCTGTCGTAAAGTGTCATGGCTTTTGATTTTATGGGTTTTGGTAATTTTTTTAGGATTTTAGCAAGCTTTTTGTCTGAAACATTCACAATGTTTAATATATAAACGAAGGAAACGTTCCAAAAGTTTTCTCCTGTTTTAATGTCAAAGTATTCTTGAGCACGATAAAAAATACGGTCAATGTGATTAACGATGTAGTGTTCATCACGCCCAAACTTTAGAACCATTGCCATATTCAAAACAATGGCATCTATTTGCATTTTAAGCAACTCAGATTCAGAGAATTGCGATAAGTCAATTAAAACATATTCAAATTTAGGGATAAATTGCGTAAAATGCTCACTTAAATAGTCAAAATGGTCTGAAATACGCTTCTTTTTCCACTTTTCTGAGCCATGATAAAGTATAATAGGAAGAATAAAACGTCTCTTTTTACCTTTTTTAAGGTCTTCTTGCCAGCCGTTATGCAGGTAGCCTAGAAGCTGAAATTCACTATCTGAGTCATTGTAACTCTTGTGCTCAAGTAAAATACTTATCCAAATCTCCTCTTTGGTGTCTTTTAGTCGGCATTGAAATAAAATGTCGGTAAAATGTTCTTGTAGTTGCTCGTCTATGAAGCTACCAGTGACTTGGTCTAAGCTGTCTATATCTAATTGGTCAATAGTTTCATTCGGCACAAAAGCTTTTAGAAATCCCTTTGCAATTGATTGGTGTGAGAATACTGCCCGAAAGTATTTATCGTGTGGATTCTTGATTTTTTGGCTCATCATGTATGTTTGATGGCAATAAAGCAAGAATATGGGAGAAGTAAAAGGAAAAATATACCTAACAGTGTACTTCCGTTAGAAATGATTATTTTTGGGTCTTACCTAGTTGATAAGCCTGCCCAACCCAATCTTCTTTTTTGATGCGACCAGAAAAATAATTGATGGCTTTCGCCAAATCATCAATGAGCGCATCATCTAACAAACTTAGTTGGCTATAGCTAAAAATGCCGATTGCATTAATCTTTTCTTCGATGGCTTTGCTGATTCCTTTGATTTTTGAAAGATTATCTTGACTAAGGTTTTTATTTTTCTGTGCGTTTATCCAGTTTTTGATATTTTTGGTGGCTTCCAAAACTTCATCATCTTTGATAAATACTTCTGTATTTTCAGAATATGATTCTTGGACTAGGTGTTCGCCATTGTGTGTGTCCTGGAGTACATCTTGGGCAAAAGACTTAAAACTTAAGTCATCACTCCATACTGCTTTGACTAATTGTTCATTTTCAAGCTCTAAAGCTTTGACCTTGCGGGCAAGACTATGATTGCTTTCTGAAAGCTCTTCGATGCTGTGAACATAAAACTCAATACTATCTTGAAAATCATTTTTGAAGCTGTTGAATTCATCTTGGAGCAGGGCAAAGCGAGTTTTTTCTTCATTCATGTACTCCTGAATGGGTTCTGCAAGGATGTCTATTCTGTCGGCTGATACGGCTTCAGAATGCGCCGCTCTGATATTTGATAACTCTTGCTGGCTTGCCTTTAAGCTTTTCGCTAGGTGTCTATTTTTTTTACGCAAGTAATACATATATCCCTGCATAGAAAAAATGCCCAATAAATAGGCCATACCCAAAGCGGATAAGACTAAAATACTATTTTGGGTGCTTAGACCGTCAAATAATTGAAGAATGAACATAGTGTTGTCTTTAAATTGGTGGTTTCCCAAGTTTAATGATCATCACAGTATGTTTTTGATAGATAGAATTGAATCTAGACAAGCCTTATTTGACTAGTAGTGAGATTTGCAATTCTTTTGATTGCTTACGCAAAAACTGAAATCGAGTTGCCAAAATACCTTGATCTGTCAATATTGTACGCAAAGTGTTATCTAACTTTGACGTGTCTAAGCCGATTGGTAGGAAAATGTCCAGTTTTGATGGTGGATATTTACGCAAGGCTACAATGGCTTTTTCAATTTCTTGATAATCAACAGGTTTTAGCAGTAAGTCATCTTTTAGCATGATATCACCCGAAAAAATAACTTCAGGTGTTTTTTGAGAAGTATCACTCAGCGTCTTGGGGCTTTCGTTAACAATAACTTTTGGCGGTCTGTTCGTCTCAACATACCACGCTCTAACAAATAAAGTCATTAGAAGAAATAAACCAAGACCTGTCAATAAATAGCGCATAAGATGATAGTTCTTGGGCACAAAGATGATACTTTTTTTTTATAAATGCAAATAGTTGGATGATTGTCAGTTAGTTATGGGGTAAAGGGGGGAATGGTGAAGGATTGCTGGCTCCAGCCACTAAATGGACATTTTTATCTTATAACAATAGTCTTGCGACTAAAAATAGCCGAGTTTTTTGATTTTTTATCAAAACTTCAAAGAGATTCTTAGGATTTTACTATCTTTAGGGCGAGAGACTAAATAGATACATACTATGACGCAAGAACGTAAATGCCAAGAATGCGGCGAAAAACTCCGTGGTAGAATTGATCAAAAATTCTGCTCTTCGCAGTGTCGCTCTGCTTTTTCCAATCGTAATAATGCTGCTACAATCAACCTGATACGCAACATTAACAACATCTTACGAAAAAATAGAAAAATACTGCACCAATTAAATCCTAAGGGAAAGACTTCGCTACCAAAGAAACGATTGGTCGAAGCGGGCTTTAATTTTGATTATTTTACGAATATCTATGTGACCAAAAATAATACAACTTATTATTTTTGCTATGATCAAGGCTATCTACTAAATGACAAAGGCTATGTCACCATTGTGATAAAAAAATCTTACGTCTGACGAATACCTAAAGGCTATTTAGATCAAGGATGATATCTTCAAGAACAGTCACTTGGGGATGTGCCGAAAAATCAATATTTTCGGTGATGGTCAATGCTTCATTTTGGTAGCGATACTTGCCTTTTTCTTCTTCGTTGATGATTATTAAGTGTCCTTTGGTGTCTGAAGGAATTGTCGCACAAAAATTATCAGCATCTGAAAATACCTTTAATTCAGCAACGCAAAAGGATTCTGCAAAAATAAAATAGACTTTAGTATTTTTAGGGTTGATCCCTTCTATCAGGTTGACGCATACTTGGTGTCCGTTACTTAGTTTTTTGGCACCAGATATCCACCCAAATTGGTCCGCATGATAAGAAGCTCCTGTGTAAGATGAGCCACCAACACTCCAAGTATCTTTAGTAAGGCTATTGGATGTGGCTTGCTTCCAGCCAAAATTGTTGGGAGTAAAATGTTTTCCGGTCCATACCGAACCTTCAATTACATCATCAGCACTAGGTGTTTTTAAGATGATTTGCTTACCATTTTTTACAAATACTTCTTTTGAGTCTTGGTAAGCTTTGATATTGATGATGCCGTAATTTTTTAATTGTCCTGTATCGATATTGCTAATATTTGAATTTAGAAAAGCATAAATTAGATCAGATTTTTTGTGTATTTGTGTAATGCTTAAGTCAATTTTTCCCGTAAGGACTTCTCCTGCTTGGTCAACAATGCTATTGGCAGGTACAATCAAAATATCTCCCTGCCCTAAGTCTATCTGGCTCGTTTCTTCTGCATTAAACTGCCTATAAATGGGCTTCAAATCAACTACTTCTGGAAAAGAAATAGCTGTTTTGACGTAGGGCTCAAACTCATCGACATCTTTGTTGCAGCTGATAAGAGTGACGAGAAATAATAAGAAGAGGGCATTTAGTTTCATAGTACTAAGGTATTTGGTTGTAAGACGCTAGGAGTGGGCTATTCGCTGTTTGGATTGTTAAAAAATATATTTTATTCCCGTGAGCATATTAAAATTGGTGACATTTTGCTTGATGGGATGATTTTTTGATGTCAGGCTTTTGGGATAGAACCTAATTTGCGGCTCAATAAACACTCCCCACTGATCCACCAACAAATACTGCAATTCTACAGAGCCAAAAAAGCTTGCGCCGATACTTTTTTCAAATATTTTTTTGTCAGAAAACTTAGTGACTAAGGATTCTTGGTCTAGATAAGTTCCTGATTGTCTGAAACTTAGGTTTAAGGATGTGCCAACGTGGAGTCCAATTTGAACTTTGTTTTTCATAGAAATATATCCCAAGCTAATAGGTAAATCCACGGTGGAATATTTGTTAGTAAGGTTTAATCGACGGCGCCCAAACTCATAAGTAGTATCGCGCCCAATGATATTCCCATTGTCATCTCTAAAGATTTGGATGATCATTTTTTCATCTTGCTCTACAGTGTATTGGAATTTGTTTTTTATTTGTTGGTAGGCAATCCCTGCTCGTACATTTATCCCTGATTCATGGATGTATCCGATTCTAGCTCCGAGTAAGATGCCCACTTCGTCGCCTTCCGTTGAATCTCGTAATTTTGCATAAGAAGATGCTTCGGGTGTCCTGGCGGCAAAGAACGTATTGGAAAAGACGGGGGACACATAAGCATCAATAAAAATAGATTTTGGTACTTTGATGACTCTTGAACCAGCGCATTTCTCTTCTGGTTGGGTTAGATTCCGATAATCTTTGGGGAAGTCTATTTTTATTTGCGGAAGCAGGGCAATCTCAAGACCTAGTGGATGTGTAATCGGAGTGTGGCGACCTGATTGGTGCGAAGTTGCTTTACTAGGAGCTGCCAGTTGCTTTTGTTCCTGGTTTTTAGGAGCAAAAGCGGCTGGCTTGATAGGTAAAGTAGTTTTTTGCATTTGCTTTGGAAGTACTTTGGTAGGCTCAAAAGTTGACTTTCGAGAAGTAGTTACCAGTTTTTTTGATTTTATTGTTTCATCTCCGTGGTCTGAAGATTGGGATGCTATTGGGGCAGCCTGTTGTTTGGTTTTTTGGGGTTGCCTAGCGACAATGGCAGTAGCATTATCACCATGCGGGATTTTTTCAATAGGTTGTGTGGTCAGATGACTAGATGGCTGCGCTTTTTGGGCGTAAAGAATCAAGCTACTGCCCGCTAAAAGCAGAAAACCAAAAAGTCCGAACCACAAAAAGCGTTTTTTCTTTTTGGGCTCAGGGGCAATGGCTGCTTCGATCTCGGGCCAAAGATGCATCGGGGCATCCGTGGCAGTCTCTCGGAGTGGAGCAAAAAGCTGGTCTATGTTATTTTTTGTATTCATGATGTTTTCAGTCCTATTTGGGTATTAGGTCTTTTTTTTTACTTTGGTTATGATAATTATCTATTTTAGCTAGTCGAAGTTGAAGCATTCTTCGGGCTTTGACCAACTGAGATCGTGACGTGGATGCTGTGATTCCCAATAGTTCAGCGATTTCTGCATGGCTATACCCTTCAATAGCATAAAGGTTAAATACTAACCGATAGCCTTCTGGTAGGTTGGAGACTAGTTTTAACAAAAAGTCTTCATTCATTTGCGCTCCAGAAGTATTCAGGTGACTATTTTCTGGTAGTTTTTCATAACCCAATAATTCATTCGAGAAGGCTTTCTTTTGGCAGTGTTTGATGGCGGTATTAATTGTTATTCGTCTCAACCACCCTTCAAAAGAGCCTTCAAACTTAAAAGAACTTAGATTTCTAAACATCTTCACAAAGGCATCTTGGAGCATATCTTCGGCTTCCATCTCATGACGCGCATACCTGCGACATACAGAAAGCATTTTGCCTGAAAACCGTCGAAAGAGCTCCTTTTGGTGCTCTTTTTGGTTTTCTAGGCACCCCTTGATTAGCTGTCTATCATCCATTTTGCTTATCCCCTTCGTTGTGGTAGAGACCTTAAGTTTTGATTTTGTTGCCCAAATAAACCTAAAAATAAGGTTTTTTGTCCTTTTGTTCAAGATTATTTTAGGGTAAGAATTACTTTCTGACTCTTTTGTATGTTTATTTCTAGTAGTCCTAGGAGAGTATGTATTTGATTTTTTTGTGATTAATTTAAGTTTTCTCAAGCTGACAATGCCAACAAACACGATCTTTTCTAGCTACCAGAACTTAAGTTAAACTTCCTTTAACACACCCTTTCAAGAATAATGACCATATTTGTATCATCTTTGCCGTTAGAAGACTAAGACATTGAGCTTTTGTCGATTAAATAATTGTCCTATGAAGAATTTAATGAGCCTTTTCGCCTTGCTTTTGCTTGTACAAGTGGCTTTCGCCCAAAAAACAATTACAGAAGAATCTGATCCTAGAGCCACTAAGTTGTTGGATAAGATGAGTAAAAAATTTGAAGGATTTTCTTCTTATGAATTGGATTTTAGCGTAAGCATGACCGTGCCGGATAACGATGAGCCACAAGTCCAAAAAGGAAAGTTTATCCGCAAAGGAGCTCAATATCGGGTCATCTCGCATGACCAGAATATCTTTTGTGATGCCCAAAACGTATGGATTTTTACCCCAAAATCTAACGAAGTGCAAATTAATGATGCCGATGATACGGGTGATGATTTTGTGTCCCCTGACAAATTATTCAACCTATATAAAACCGATGAGTATCTTTATCATATAAGCCGCGAGTTTAAAGACGGAAAATCAAAAATGGTAGAAGTTGAATTTAAGCCCGTTGACCGAATGAGCGATTTTTTCAAAGTTAAAATGGTGCTCAATACAACCACTAATCAGCCTAAGTCAATAAAAATTTTCTACAAAGATGGGCTGCGAGTCACGATGACTTTGTCTGGCTTGAAAAAAAATAAAACCTACGATAAGGGCTTCTTCTCTTTTGATAAATCAAAGCATCCTGGCGTAAAAGTAGAAGACCTGAGATTGTAGTCTGCTAATTTAAGTTTTGGTAAAAGATAAAGGGTAAAAGGTCATCGGTTTACAAAACTTTGGTTATTTTCTACACAATGGTTCGGTCATTATTTTGGCAAAAAAGAAGCAACTAACCCCATAAACACGGGCTTTTTTCTATTTAATGCAAGTTATGTCTTTGG